>JAUWYE010000039.1 GCA_030615965.1 Dehalococcoidia bacterium
GGCGTCAGGGAAATCGGAGGCAATAAAATCCTCCTTGAAGATGATAAGGGGAAGCTTTTCCTGGACTTTGGCTATCCCTATAGTAAGTATCGAGTCTTCTACGAGGAATATTTAAAGCCTCGACCCGGAGCAGGACTCCTCGACCTGTTAATAATGGGGCTGCTTCCCCAGCTTGAGGGCATTTACCGCACTGACCTGGAGACAGAAAACCTGTGGCAGCAGTTTCGCCGAGCCGAGCATTATCGCAAACTTGAAGATATAGATGGAATTCTGCTAACCCATGCCCATCTCGACCACTCAGGCCACATATCTTTCCTGCGAGAGGACATTTCGGTATATGCCACTGCGACCACGGCATTTATCGCCAAGGCAGTACAGGACTCAGGCACATCAGCCTTCGACCAGCAGGTGTGCTATTTCACCCCCAGGATGGAGGAATGTTTGAAGGGATGGAAGCAGGGGGCTTATGTTGCCAGCAGCAGTGGTGACCGGCAACGTCGCTTCTGCGTTGCTGATAAGCTCGAGCTGAGTGAGGAGGCCGAAAATTTTTGGGAAAAAGCTACCCGGCGGAAAAAACTTGCCTCACAACTGCTGGGCGATATTAGTAAATGTAGCTTTAATCTGCGTTGCTTCCCCGTAGACCACTCCATTCCCGGTGCCTGTTCCTGGGGTATTGAGACAAGCTCTGGTTGGGTGATTTACAGCGGCGACCTACGACTTCATGGTAGGCACGGTAAACTTACCGAGTCAATGATAAAGGAGGCAGCTCAGCTACATCCCAGGGCATTAATCCTGGAAGGCACTAATGTCGACAAAGCGGCGAATGTTTCCGAGCAGGAAGTATATGAAAATGCCTTCAAAGCTATTAACGATGCCCGGGGTCTGGTCATTGCCGATTTTCCTCCCAGAGATGTAAATCGCTTGCTTACCTTCTTGCAGGTTGCCAGAGACACAAAAAGGAAGTTAACCATTTTGCCCAGGGATGCTTACCTTTTAAAGACCATGCGCCTTCTCGAGTCAGAGATACCTGACATTGCCCAGGAGGATGCCATTGTCATCTATCAAGAAACAACCGCTAGCAAGACTCCTGCTTTATGGCTGCGAAATATCTACCAGGACTACTCCAGCAAGATTGTTCTGGCTAAGGATGTTCGTTCTAACCAGGGTGATTTCATCCTCTGCTTCAGCTTCTGGGATTTGAATGAACTGCCCAGCATACAGCCCGGGGCAGGCAGCCTTTATGTCTTTAGCTCGAGCGAGCCTCACAACGAAGAGCAGGAGATGGACTTCCGGCGTTTGCACAGCTGGCTTGAGCGCTTCCAATTACGGGCATTCGGCCTCCCTGTAGAAAGGAACGGCGAATGGGAAATACCAGAGGAGGAGAAAGGGCTGCATGCTTCGGGGCACGCCTGTGGGCCAGACCTGCTGAGAGTTGCTCGTGAGATTCAACCGGAGACGCTTATACCGGTGCACTCTGAGAAGCCCGAATTCTACGCGGATAATCTGAGCGACAGCGGGATAAAAGTCATCCTGCCCACTGAAGACGGGACAGTGGAAATATAAGAGGGGCCATTATTTAGCATTTCAATCGTGAAGGAAGGGATTCCTTCACGCCTCGAAAAAGTCAGGTACTCGCAATGACACTCTTCCTTCTGTCATTGCGAGGCACGACAGTGCCGAAGCAATCTCGGGAGCTAATAAAATTGCCCCGCCCTGACGGGTCAGGGCGGGGCAATAACAAAAAGCCCGGTTATGGTCACACATCCGCGCCGGGGTCAACGGCAAGGAGGCAAATCCAGTTCGCCCACGGTATGGCGACATTCTTGGGAGTGTTCGGCCAGTTATCATGGACGATAACATAGTCGTCTGACTTATCATCGCCATCGGGGTCCCAGTCTAGAATATATCCTACGCCGGTCACAGCGTGACCAATAATACCCTCAACCCATTGCTCTTCAGGGTTAGGATAGGATGACCCACCATAGTTCGTCCCCCAATCATGTACACTTATCGTCTCTCCGGTTTCTGGGTCAGTGAAATTTATTCCGAATACCGGGTTCCAGTAGCTAAAAGAGACTACCAGAGGTCGGCCGGCATCAATCTCATTCATATAAAAATCGAGGCTCAAATTATAATCGGTAGTCCAATTGAGAGTCACAGTCCAATCATAACCAAGTTTCCCGCCAGGGAGAGCAGGAGCAGATGCGTCAGGAAGGCTAGGCAATGGGTTCCCATTATCCCAGCGGACAAAATCCAGAGTCCCCAGAGCTATTTCAGGATCGACGGTTCCGGCGTGTCCCCCGCCCTTGGTGGGTCGGTCTGGGCTGCCCTGATCATTTGTATTCATAAAATAGCCGAGGTACTCCGCCACCGTCTCAGGTATAAAATCGCCAGTTACATTTTGAGTTACATTTTGAGCATTAGAATGTCCCATTACAACATCCCAATAGCACAGGATGTTGACCATCGCCATCGGGGCACAGTAGTTAGTAGGATCGATAGTAGTTGCTAAGCATTGAGTAGGTGGCTGGTTTGTGTCGGGAACATCGGCTATTAAGGTCCCAAGGGCGAAATTAGCGGTGATAGTGTAGTCACCGTTCATGGTGATGGTGGTGGTGGCATCCTCGTCATCGGCAATGGTGCCGACGTCGCCGGTCCACTCGACAAAGCGGTAGCCAGAATCTGGAGTCGCCGTCAGGTTGGCCGCCGTTCCTGCGGAATAGGTATGCGCGCCTACTGCAGGCGTGACCGAACCACCCGCCGTGCTGGTGATGGTCAGTGTATACGTGGTTGTTGGGGTGCAAGCAATGCTGTTACCTAAAACCATACATAATAGAACTGCGATTAAAGCGACTGCGATTAATTTGTGTTTCATTTCCCCTCCCTTGTAATACTTCGACCGTCTACAGAGCAGAAGTTTAGTTTTCCGAAATCTTACTTGATACTATTAATATTATACCCCACACTCCCCGCCCTGTCAAGACTAAAATGGGGTCAACTCTATTTTTCTCTGCTATGAAGTGGCTCACTCCAATGATATCAGCCACTCGCAAGAGACGATTGCACGTCTACCTTCAGGTCTGGCTTCAGGCGGGGTAAAAATCCTCTGGACCTTTGCCTTAGGGTTAATACCTTTAAAGAAACCGCTGCGAATTCGCAGGCCTGCAGTTCTACAATCATAATACTCCATCCCCCATCTCTTCGCTGCACTTTGCGCTGAACAATCGAGTGTGCGCATTCTGAAACTATTTGCGGTCAGTTCCGCTATTTCGATATTCTCAAAAATAGCCCAGTGAGAATATTTTAAAAACTTGGTCAGGTCCTTGATTTCCTCTCTCGGAAAACCCAAAGCTTTGACCAATCGCCTGGCTTCCTCCGAACCATATTCTTCCATAAGCTGATAATATTCCTCACTCATATATGCTTCGGGAGCTTTCGCCCGTATAAAATCTTCGAACCTCATCCACATGTAATTAAGGCTATACAACTGCTGGAGCATGACGTTATAGAGGGTATCTTTTTTAATTGCACGGATGTTTAACATCTTTTATTCCTCCGCGGTAATAGTTTAAATTTTTCCAAAATATTAGTTCGTATTATATCACCCCCTGCACTGTCAAGCGGTTTTCGAAATTTTAAATGGGGTCAACTCTATTTTTCCCCACCCCACTCGTCATTGTGAGGCACGATTTATCGGGACGAAGCAATCCCCAAACAGGTAAAATTGTATCGAAATTTATGTGATTGACTATGGTATTTTAGTATTTTTAATCGTTTGAGTATAATGTCGTCTGTGATTATAGATTTTCATACCCATATATTTCCCCCCTGGCTAAGGGAAAGGCGTGACGAATATATCAAGTGCGATCCTTGCTTTTCTTTGCTTTATTCCCAGCCGGAAGCCAAGATAGCAACGGCGGAGGAACTGCTTGCCAGCATGGATGAAGCCGGCATTGGTTTGTCCGTCGTTCTTAATGTCGGTTGGGTAAGCCATGAGCTCTGTGTGAAAACAAACGATTACATTTTAGATTCAGTATCACGATATCCGACAAGGCTTGTCGGCTTTTGTGCGATTCAACCCAGGGCAGGAGATGCTGCCATAGCTGAGCTGGAGCGCTGTGCTAAAGCTGGGGCCAAGGGAATTGGCGAATTAAGGTCTGATGTGCAGGGCTTCGACCTCACTGATGAGACAACAATGAAGCCTCTAGTTGATGCCGCGCTGAAGCATGACTTGATTTTTCTGACCCACTCTTCTGAGCCAGTGGGGCATGAATACTCCGGCAAGGGTAGTATCACCCTTGACATTCTCTACTCCTTTATCGCGGGTTTCCCGAATTTAAAGCTTGTTTGTGCTCACTGGGGTGGTGGGTTGCCTTTTTATGCCCTGATGCCCGAAGTAGCCAAGGCTTTAGCCAATGTCTTCTTTGATACCGCGGCTACCGTTTTCCTTTATAAGCCCGAGATTTTTGAGCAGATGAGTCACATCATCGGTAGTGATAAAATCCTTTTTGGCACTGACTATCCTCTTATGCACCAGAATCGAGTGCTTGCCCAAATCCAATCTTCACAGCTTCCTGAGGAAGATAAAAGCAAAATCTTGGGGGCTAATGCCCAAGAACTGCTATGCCGGGATGAAAGGAGCAGAAGTGTCACATAGCAGTAATACTTAAATAGCAAAGGAGGAGACTAGAAATGGGAACTAAGGGAAGAAAGAATGTGAAAAAGCCCAAGCAGCCAAAGGAAAAGAATAAAAAGGGAAAGTAAGAGAAGGGCATCGTCACTCTTTCAGATACAAAATGAGTACTAGTCATAAAGTATCGCCTTTCTCCCTTAAAGGGAGAGGATTGAGGTGAGGGTGAAAATGGACAAGGAAGCTGAAATGTCCCAAGGTTCTGAGCAAATCCGTTCCTTTATTGCTATTGAACTGCCTGAGGAGGCTAGGGAGGGATTGGCCAGGCTGAGAAAAGAATTGGAGAGAGATGAACATAAGTTCGTCAAGTGGGTGGACACGGGGGGAATTCACCTGACCTTGAAGTTTCTGGGCAATATTCCTTCTAAGCGGGTAACAGAGATAACTGAAGCTATAGAAGAAGCTGCACAGGGGATTTCTCCATTCCATTTGGAGATTTCAGGCTTGGGGGCTTTCCCCAGTCTAAGGCAAGCTCGGGTCTTTTGGGTCGGCATCGGTGGGGAGGTGGACAAGCTATCCAGGTTACAGCAAAACATCGACTCCGCGCTCGCTGCCTTGGGATTTGCTAAGGAGGAACGCTCCTTTGTGCCGCATTTGACTCTGGCTCGCATCAGGCAGGGAGCATCACCACTGGAAAGAAGGAGCTTTGGTGAACTCGTGGGCTCTGCCATCTTTGAAGATAAATATCATATTAAAGTCGAGGCTATCAGATTAATGAGAAGCCAACTGATGCCTGCCGGGGCTATTTATACCTGCCTGTCGGCGGTTGGGCTGGGCCATTAGGAAAGTCTAAAGAAAATCTAAAAAATTTGGGTTTATTCGGGAAGTGGCCTTGCAAACGAATTTTTGATAGTGTATACTTACTACTTTTGATATAGGCAAATAAATTAATTGTGGAGGTGGAACTTGGAAAACGGTTCATTACCTAAGTGCCAAAAATGCGGAAAGGGGGATTTAGTGCCTCTGTCTGACTTTGGTAGTCAAGGGGCACCGATTCACTACAAGGCTTGGGTGTGCACCCATCCTGATTGTGGTTACAATATAAAGATCAGGAATGGTGAAGTATACCTTAATGAGCCTATTCTTAGTGGAGAACTTCATACCCGCACACGCCGAGAATACACTCCTTAGTAGAGGATTTGCTTCGCTCAGGTAAATTAATTGAGCTGGCGGTTGACTCTTTTTTCCCGCGCCGATGCGTTGGCTGTGGGAAAGTAGGCGGTTTTCTTTGCCCTGAATGTCTTGGAAAGCTACCAAGGCTATTGCCCCCGCTTTGCCCCAACTGTGGCAGATCTCAGGCTAGCGGTATCGTATGCCCGGACTGTTGGCAAAGGCAAACTGAGATTAACGGCATCCGTTCTCTATTTAGGTTTGACGAGGTAATACGGAAAGCCATTCATCAGCTGAAGTATCGAAATTTGAAGGCAATCTCTCCCCGTCTGGCTGAATTACTGGCTGATTATATTAGGTCAAATCCCTTGCCTGGCGAAGCCTTGGTTTGCGTACCTCTTCACCCACGGCGATTGAGAGAGAGGGGTTATAATCAGTCCAGCCTTCTCGCCGGGGAGTTGGGTAGGCGCATTGATTTGCCGGTGATTGAGGATTGCCTCATTCGGGTTAAGCAGGCACAACCTCAGGTGAAGGCAGTTGATGTGGAAGAGCGCCGGAGGAATGTCGCCGATGCTTTTGTGTGCCGTGATGAAAAGGTAGGCGGTAAACAAATTATCCTTATAGACGATGTATGTACCTCTGGAGCCACGCTGGAGTCCTGTGCCGCAGCTCTCAAGAGCAAGAGCGCTGTGTCTGTTTGGGGCTTAACGTTGGCAAGAGAGATTTACAACTGAAGGAGGAGAAATGAAGCTACAGATTATCGCTAGGAATAATGTGGAGGTCTCTGAAACATTGGAGGCATATGTTGAGAAGAAGATTGGCAAACTGGGTCGTTACTTACCTACCATCGGTGAAGGCAAGGTGGAGATTTCCCACGAAGGTGCAAAGCTGCCTGAGCAGCGATTCACTGTCCAGGTTACCCTTGACAGCAAAGGTGTCTTAATTAGAGCTCAGGAAGAGTCTAAGGATATTCGCACAGCCATTGATAAAGTAGTGGATGTGCTGTCTAATCGAATTGAGCGATACAAAGGCAAATTATATGATAAGGGCAGAGGCATTTCCTTTGCTCGGCAAGGAGCGGCAATCGAGGCGGAGGAAATCGAGGCTCCCAAAAGAGTGGTAAAGAGTAAACGCTTCTTAGTCAAACCCATGCCTGTAGATGAAGCTATAAGCCAGATGGAGCTTTTGGGGCATGATTTCTTTCTTTTCATAGATGCTGATACTGAGAGGCTCAATCTGCTATACCGTCGTGAGGATGGCAACTACGGCCTGATCGAGCCAGAGCAAGGGTGATAGAATTAAACACCATTATCGTATAAGCAAAATCTACATTCACCCTGCCAAATCGAAGATTTTGTGAGGTGTAAAAGAGCGGAGCGAATTTTTTCATGGGGTACTGGTTAAGCTACGGTGGGGGCTTGTTTGTGGTAATCAAAGCCGAGAAAAGACTTGTGGAGCTGATGGGATTCGAACCCACTACCTTCTGACTGCCAGTCAGACGCTCTCCCGATTGAGCTACAGCCCCGCTTAGTTCAAGAATATAACAAAACAGCTTGGGAAACTCAAGTTAAATGTCCAAGCCCAGCCATTGTAGTATGGAGCGCAAACCGAAGTATCCCAGGTAAGCTAGTACCATGCTTTTGGCTGTCCTCCCTGCCCAAGTGGCGAGGAAAAATCTTACCCAACCAAAGCGAACCATGCCCAGAAATACGGCGAAGGGGTAAAAAAAAGGACTCAATACAGCTGACACGAAGAAAATGGCTTTAGAACCGTGGCGGCCAATAATATTGCTGAAGCGAAGATAAAGGCCGCTGTTACTATCTCGGAATAATCCCCTGCCAGCGTATCCAGTGAAATAAGCACCAGTAGCACCTATAGCTTCACCAATTCCAGCTACGGCGCCGACTATGGCAGGATTTAATACTCCACCCAGTGTGAATGTAATAACAATGCCGAAGCCGGGCAAAATGAAGGTCCCGTTAGTGAGAACGTTGATGAAAAAGCAACCAAAATAGCCCCACTCTGCTATTTGGTCGATGTAGCTTCGATGCTGAATGATAAGAAGAGATAAAGCTATGGTAACTGCTAGAGATATGCCACCTATTAAGGCTTCACGCTTAGTCGGTTTCCTCATCATTTTTGCCTATTATACAGGAAAAATATACGAATAAAACCGAACTTTTTGAGTTTGGTTTGTTCACTGTACCGAGATTATAGCTATTTCAATAAAAAAACATAACCAAGGCTGAGCGCAAAGTCAATGACCTGGAGGCTTTGTAACTGTCGACCTTGATCGGTGAGAGTCCGGGGCGATATCAAAAAATAATACCTCTGCTGTTTTGTAATGTTTCCTTCTTATTTCTTTTTTTCATGCCCTTTCTAGAGCCTCTTAGTGCCCTCTGAAGCGATTTTCCATGGCTGAGGACAAAAACCTGAATCATTGTAGCATGGCCACATAGCTATTCTCAGGCACCCCCAGCGAATCTGCTACGGGTTTGCACTTTGCCTTAAGGCAATAGAAGAACTTCCCTTTAGGGGGAAGCTCGGACAAAGCCTCATAATGCCCCATTCCTTTGGCGAATATAAGGTCTGCTGACTTAAATTCTCGTTTGAACTGGGCTGAAGCTAAAGAAAAAACTATTCCTGGTGAAGCTATGCCCGTGCTTATAACCTTCCCAAACTCACCTTCCAAGCCAGACCTCCTCACATCTTCCAGGGTCAAATCGTCTTGAACAGGCGATGGTTTAACTACGTAGATCACGTTAACAAATCGTCTCATCCATTTAACCAAGGGTAGGTCGAAGTAGAGCTCCCCGGCATTATCCGCCAGATATAAAACTTTGCTGGCATCTTTTAGCTTTGCTTCCAATTGCTCCGAGTCATCTACAGCAAAGCTCACAGGTTCCCTGATATCATCCTTAATAGAACCAGGCTCCCTGAAGAAATCAATAGCATTCGCTGCCGTGGCCAGCTTAAGACAACCCTGAAATTCATCCTTATAGAGATTGCTTCGCTTCCTGCCCTGCCTTCGGCTCGCAGCTTCAGCTCGCAATGATAGCTCGGGGTGTAATTCCCTGGCGAGCGTCATCTCCCTTTCCTTCATTGCCCTATAAGGGTCAGGATTGTGGGTCACTTCTCTTACCACCTTGTGAATCTTGGTGGCAATCACAATAGATAATTGGCTATAAGAAAACTCATCATCCAATATCTTCATCGCCTCTTTTATTGCCCTTTGCTTTAACGAAGCATCGCCCGTGGCTAGCTCTGCAGCTTGGTAGATTAATCTGCGTAAGCATTCATAGCAACCTGGCGTCAGTTTCATTCTAGCTCCCTTAACTCAAGTCTGAACAACTTAACACTCTCGAGCCATTCCGGGCCTTTCACCCTCTGTCATTCTGAGCGAAGCGAAGAATCTGGAAACCCTTCGCTAGCGCTCAGGGTGACAACTAGAGACTCAAATTTGAGCAGCTTATGCCACTGTATTATAATAGTATAGTATTGGGTATGTTTGAGAAACTAGAATTAATACAAAAACGGTATGACGAGCTAAGCCAACTCTTGGCTCGAACAGAGATAGCCACTGACCGCAGGCGGCTTCAAGAGCTAAACAAGGAGAAAGCTGCTCTTGAAGATATTGTTGGCACATACCAGCAATATAAAGCCAAGGGCAAAGAGCTGGCTGACCTTGAAGCTTTGCTTAATTCCCATGCCGAAGCGGAAATGACGGCCTTAATCAAGGAAGAAGTGAGCAAACTCAAACAGCAGCAAGATGACCTCCTTCGCCGACTCAAGCTCTCCCTGATACCCAAAGACCCGGCCAAGGATCGAGATGTCATTGTTGAGATAAGGGCTGGAGCTGGTGGTGGGGAGGCAGGCCTTTTTGCTGCCGACTTATTCCGCATGTATAGCCGATATGCCGAGGGCAAGGGCTGGCAGGTGGGGATCATCGATAGCAATCAAAGTGAAATCGGAGGTTTCAGGGAGCTAATATTCGAAATCAAGGGTAAAGGCGCTTTCAGCCGCTTTAAGCACGAGCGTGGTGTCCATCGAGTGCAAAGGGTGCCAATCACCGAAGCCTCGGGACGACTTCACACCTCGACAGCTACAGTAGCAGTCCTGCCCGAGGCAGAAGAGATTGAGCTCAACGTCAATCCTGATGACCTCAAAATGGAATTTTTCCATAGCCGGGGGGCCGGAGGGCAAAATGTGAATAAAGTAACTACGGCGGTTCGCATTACGCACTTGCCCACAGGCATAATGGCCTCCTGCCAAGATGAAAGGTCTCAAATAAGAAACAGGATGAAGGCCATGGCGGTGCTTCGGGCCAGGCTGCTTGACCTTGAACAACGGAAACAATCTGAAAGCATGGATAAAGAGCGGCGGATGCAAGTAGGCAGCGGTCAACGAGCGGAAAAGATTCGCACCTACAATTTCCCCCAGAACAGGGTCACCGATCACCGAATCAACTCAAGTTTTCACAACCTTCAACAGATTTTAGATGGGGAACTGGATGAAATCATTGAAGCCCTGTCCAGCAAAGAGCAGGTTGAACAACTGGAAGCAGCTCTTACATGATTTTAAGCGAAGTTTTACAATCAGCTACCCAAGCATTACTCAGGACAAGAATTGATGATGCCTCTGTTGAGGCTGAGCTTTTGCTAGGCCGTGTCTTGAGAGTGCCTAGAACACAGCTTTATACAGAGCCAGAGAGGGTCTTAACTTCAGCAGAAACAAAGCATCTATGGCGTCTTGTCCAGCGTCGCCTTGATCACGAGCCTACTGCTTATATTTTAGGGCACTGCGAATTTTACGGAATCGACTTCTGCATTGACTGTCACACTTTCATTCCCAGACCAGAAACAGAACTTCTCGTGGAAAAAGCTATGGAACTTGCCCAGCGCATTTCCCACCCGGGAAAGCAAATTATCGTAGCCGACGTCGGCACAGGCTGCGGAGCTATTGCCCTCAGCCTTGCCTTAGCATTACCCCAAGCTAAAATTTATGCCACGGATATTTCAGCTTCAGCTCTACAGGTAGCTGGGATAAATTGCCGGCGCCACGGGGTTAACAGCCAGGTGGAACTTTTGCAAGGGAATTTGCTTGAGCCATTGCCTCAACCCGTAGATATGATAGTAGCCAATTTGCCTTACATCAAAAATTGTGAATTTAAAGATTTGAGCCCAGAGGTAAGAAATTTTGAGCCCACGATGGCCTTAGCTGGTGGTGAGGATGGGTTGGACAAAATACAACAAATGCTGGAACAGATGCCGGGAAAACTTAATTACAAAGCCTGTTTCCTTTTGGAAATAGGCCAGGGACAGGGTGGAATGGTAACTTCGTTAATAAAGAACTATTTCCCACAGGCCAGTATCGAGCTAATTTACGACCTGGGCGGTATCGAGAGGGTGGTAAAGGGCATATTA
The DNA here is from genome assembly GCA_030615965.1 of Dehalococcoidia bacterium. Taxonomy (GTDB): domain Bacteria; phylum Chloroflexota; class Dehalococcoidia; order GIF9; family AB-539-J10; genus RBG-13-51-36. Next base: position 11,224 of record JAUWYE010000039.1, read on the forward strand.
TGGGAAGGAGTGAGATGATGGAAGAGATAGAACGGTTAGCTCAGCTTATCATAGAGTCTAAGAAGGTCATCGTGTTCACTGGGGCTGGGGTAAGCACGGAGTCAGGTATACCCGATTTCCGCAGCCCGGGAGGAATCTGGAGCAGATATGATCCTGAGGACTTCACTATTCAAAAGTTCCTCAGCAGCCCGGCCGCTCGCAAAACTATTTGGAAGATGTCCGCCGAAAGTGGACTTCTTACTGAAGCTGAACCAAATCCCGCCCACTATGCCATCGCCGAGCTCTACCAGTTGAGCAAATTAGATTGCGTCATCACTCAAAATATCGACAACCTGCACCAAAAGGCCGGAGTCCCTGAAGATAAGGTATTTGAGCTTCATGGTAATATGCGGTGGGTGGTGTGCTTAAGCTGCCGTAGACGCTTTCCGATGCCCGAAGTATTACAAAAAATAAAGGAGGGAGTAGAAGTTCCCGATTGCCCTGACTGTCAGGGTATCCTGAAGCCAGGTGCAGTGTTCTTTGGAGAGGCATTACCACAGGAGACATTACGGGAAGCTACCCGCCGCTCGCGGAACTGCGACCTTTTTATTGTCATTGGTTCCACTCTTGTCATTTACCCTGCTGCCTATATGCCAACATACGCCACAGAGGCTGGGGCCAGGTTAGCTATCGTTAATTTAACTCCAACCCCCCTCGACCACTACGCCACAGTGGTCATCCAAGGCGAAGCTGGCGAAATAATGCCCAGGGTGATGGAAAGGGTGAGGCTTTCCTAGTTATCAGGTTTGAGCTAAACCAGCTGCTGAGTGCCCCTTCTGCCTACCTAGTCCACTATTTTTTGGATACGCTTGATATCCGCTGCCTTGCCAGTATTTTCATCCACTTCGACCAGGATTGCATCGAAGCTGACTTTGCCCTTTCCAACCGATAACCGACTGGGTATCTGGGTAAGGAAGCGGTTGATTACAGAATTTGGGTCATCCCCGATAACCGAATCTATAGGGCCAACCATGCCTATGTCGGTGACATAAGCAGTGCCTCCGGGCAATATGTGAGCATCAATAGTGCCCACATGGGTATGGGTGCCAAACACAGCGCTGACTCGTCCATCGAGATATTTACCCATGGCCACTTTCTCCGAGGTTGCCTCAGCATGAAAGTCAACAATGATGGGGATTGATTTATGTTCAAACTCAGCCAGCAGCTGATCCATGGCTCGAAAGGGACAATCAAAATGGCCTATGAAAACACGCCCAACGAGGTTAACTATCAGGACATTGTTTTTAAGCAAATAGCCACGACCAGGATTTGTTGGCGGATAATTCAACGGGCGGAGAATAGCAAGCTCACTATCCAGGTAAGGAATGATCTCCTTCTGAGCCCAGATATGATTGCCTGTGGTTATGACATCAATTCCAGAATCAAAGAGCTCTCGTGCTGTACTTAAGGTCAGCCCTAACCCACCGGCAACATTCTCGCCATTGCCTATTACGAGGTCAATATTATGTTCATAACACAAGCCTGGTAGGATTTCCTTCACCGCCTTCCTACCAGGCTTGCCAATGATGTCACCTATTGCCAGTATTCTCAATTT
>JAUWYE010000144.1 GCA_030615965.1 Dehalococcoidia bacterium
ACTTGTTTTGCTCGAGGTTGAGTTGTGGTCAGATGCCACAGGTGTTAGGATGACGCGTTTGATGAACATAAAGACAATCAGCAAACTGATGAGTTTGCTTGAGGCGCGATACGCAAGGGGATGATAGAGCTTCTCCACTTCAGGCGAGGTTTTTGACCCACGAGCCGGTTATGTGAGGGCCTATGATCGCACGAAACAAGATCGAAGAACATGAGGTCGCTGCTCACGAGGTCACAAAACAGGCTAATGTTGGGTATCGAACAATATGGACGTATGGGACTCGAATAGCCTGCCACGCCTGTGGACGTGATACTGCTTGTTCACTAATTGTGCAAGGAAATGATACCACGTCACGGCAGGTTACTAAACCGAGAGGAGTCATTAGTCCAGCCACAATATTACCCCCAGTTAGTTGATTCAGCCTTTGCCAGTATGCTTCGAAGGGCCATTAACCATACCACAAAGTAAACATCACGCCTAAACTCCACTAGGTAACGTATCCTCATGCTGGATTGAATTCACTCGATTGTCTTCTCATTGTGAATGATTACTCAGAATTTGACCGCGAGCCAAAATGGAATTAGCAGAAGTACCATCGTCTTTGGGCAGGGATAAATAAAGAAAAGGGGCCAGATAGTGAGAGAGGACCACCCGGCCACTTCTAGCCCTACAGCACCTTGATCTTGTAAGTTAGCACGCTTTCTCTATCTACATTTGCTTGCTATTTATCGGCCTTATCACCGGTCTTGCCGGTCTTGCCGCGCCTGGAGCTAGTTTTAGTCCAGCGAGCCAGAAGCTCACCGGCAACCTCGCGACCGCCCAGTCCAAAGGCAATAGCGGCTGCTATTGCAACTGCGCCCAAGGCCAGCCCAAAGCCTAACAAAATGAGATCGTCGGCAAAACCCATTGCCCGTATTCCTAGCACGACACTCAAGACGACAATGGCGATCTTGACGAAGGAAATCATAGATTCTGCCCTGCCGCCTGCCCGCAGAATATTCGCTACGAAATTGGCAACAAGAATGCCGATGCCGATAATAACAACACCTAGAATAACCAAACCCAGGAATTGGGTCAAGACGGCGACTAGCTCGTTCACAGAGGTAAAACCAAGCAAGTCCGCTGCCATCATTATGGCAAAGAGCATTATGAATACCATAACAATATAGCCAACCACATTGGAAGGAGAGCCGGCGCCTTCAGTGGGCTCTTTTGCTAGACCTAACTTGACCGGCAACTCATCAAAGCGAACTCTGGTTAAAAATTTGGTAACCAGCTTGGCTAAGAGACGACCTACGAAGTAAAAGACGACAAGGACTACTATGGCGCCGAGAATGAGCGGAATGGCGGCAAAGATTCTTTCAAATATGACCACAATTGAGTCAAAAAGACCTTCTACGCCTAGCACTTGCAGTATGGCCAGTATAAACAACATCCATACGATCCAGAAAACTGCTGTGCCCGCTCCTTGAGCCACCGGATACTGGCTTTCATCTTGGGGATCTAAGCCCTTACCCAGTCTCTTATCGATACCACTGGCCCGGGTAAGTTTTCGGATGCCTGCCCTGAGGACTTTTGCTAAAATCCAGGCCAAGAGCAATAGGATCAGGACGGCGAGGATAGTGGGTAAATAAGCTATGAGAATTTCAAAGAAACCCTGGAAAGGTTCTATTATGTTATCCCAATTCATCCTTATACACCTCCTTGTTATTGATTCTAGTTTTGCAGCTGCGCCTTCATATGTACCATTTTAGTTTTTCCAAAATCTTAGTTCATAGTGCATCACCTCCCTTCGCTGTCAAGGTTCCACCATCAAACATCGCCCCAACCAGCACAGACATAAGTGCAATCCTAAAGGTTTTACCCATCAATTTCCCTCTTCTTCACATTTTCTAAGTTGCCTGATTTATCAGGCACTTCGCTTTTTGCTATTGCGCGCCTAATAACCTGGGTAACTACATTTTTGAACAACCCTGGATTTCGGAAGGCCGTGTAGATTTTAGGCAAGAAAAAAGAACCGAGGTCACATGTCTATACGTGATGGATCGAACAAGATTGGCACTATGACAACCCTCTAATGCACACACTTGACCACCAACCTCATATGCGCCTTATAGTACCATGATACCACTATTATCAAGGGAAGTGTCAATAGTTTTTTGTGCAGTGTCCAAGACATACTATAGGATTAAATAGCGACAATTCTTAGTGTGCAACCAAGTCACAATCCAAGCTAATGTGCAATGATATACAATTTGGACAATTGTATTACCTCTATAAAGTTATTACTACCTTTCCTTTGGCTCGGGTTTTTTCACATTCCTTCTGCCTTTAGTTCCCATTGCTTGTTCTCCTCATTGTATTTCGGAATCGATTATTCTTGCTCTCCGTACTCTCTTATTATGGACAAAAAGGCAAGTTGCCTAAAAAGATGGGTACTATGCTTGACATGCCATTTAGGTAAATCAGTCTAGATAGCTCTTGAGCTTTCGACTGCGGGAGGGATGACGTAACTTGCGCAGAGCCTTGCCTTCAATCTGTCGTATTCTTTCTCGAGTTACATTGAATTCTCTGCCCACCTCTTCAAGGGTTCGAGCACGTCCGTCTCTAAGGCCAAACCTAAGCTGGAGCACCTTTTTTTCTCGTTCGGTAAGTTCATCGAGCACTTTATCTATTTGTTCTTTGAGCAGCTGCTGTGAAGTAGCTTCAGCTGGTGCTAAACTGCCGCGATCTTCAACAAGGTCACCTAGACGGCTATCAGCATCTTCGCCAATGGGCATGTCTAGCGATATTGGCTCACGGAAAAACAAAGCCATGACCCCTTCTACTTTTTCCGGGGATATATCTAGGCGGTTGCCAATTTCTTCGTAAGTTGGTTCGCGTCCAAGTTCTTGAATTAACTGCCGAGTTGTGCGCAATAGCTTGTTAATTGTTTCTACCATGTGTACCGGAATGCGAATGGTACGGGATTGGTCAGCTATAGATCGAGTGATACCTTGCCTGATCCACCAGGTGGCGTAGGTACTGAACTTATAGCCTTTTCTATACTGGAACTTATCTACACCTCGGATAAGGCCAATATTCCCCTCCTGGATAAGCTCAAGGAGGGGCATGCCATGCCCGATGTATTTCTTGGCTATGCTCACCACCAGGCGTAGGTTTGCTTCGGTGAGGTGCCTCTCTGATGCTTTTGCTTCGGTCCTCACCTTTTCAAAGTAAGCTTTGAACTCATTGCTATGAGAATCGAGTTGAGACAGGAACCTGTTGTTAGTCAGGAGGGCCTTTAGTTTTTGCCATGAAGGTTTATCTCTAGCCAGGAGCTCTAGCAATTGCGGGGGCAAAAGTTGACTGTTTATGGAAAGATTTACTATGGCTTCTTCGGCCGCAGTGGTTCCTTTGTCTATTCTCTCAGCGATTGCCGCTATTAACGCTGGGTCTATAACAATGTCGATGGCGGAGCGAAATTTAGGATTCTTGATCGTCTCCACCACATTGCTGGAGGGATCGATACCAATAAGCTCTTCGATAATCTGAACAACGGGGTATGCCTTGGATAATTGAGAAATTACGTGAATAACTATGTCAACGGGTGGGGGGAATTTCTTGTATTTCCTGAAATGGTTGTCTTCGATTCTTTCTAGGCTTCTGCCCA
>JAUWYE010000069.1 GCA_030615965.1 Dehalococcoidia bacterium
CAGGGGTAATCGATGTTTTTACCCCCCAGGAGTTGACTGAGATGATAGTCAAGAAGGCAGTGAGGATGGCACAAAAGATGAATGTTCGAGTTTTGGGAGTAGTGGAGAACATGAGCTATCTCGTATTGCCCGAGACAGGTAAGAAGCTGGAAATTTTCGGTAGGAGCAAGGGGGAGGAAATGGCTAAGGCTTCCGGGGCTCCTCTTTTGGGGAGCTTGCCCATTGACCCAGAGTTAGCCAGGTTGTGTGACGAAGGAAGAATTGAGAGATATAGTTCAGATGCTGTGTCTGAGCTTTTTGCCAATGTGGTCGCAGTTCTAAATGGGAAGGATGAAGGGTAGCTATATATTGTTAGTTGAGCTTGCCACTGGGAAGGATATCCTCATCCAAATCCAATCCATTCCTGGCTTTGGCTCGAGCGATTGTAAATGACAGAGCCACCTTTATTTTGCCAAGGAAAAAGACAGACTAAAGGCGAAGGTTGCAGAAGCAGTCAGGCAAGTTGTTCTGGCCCGTGAAATCTTTTTCTAGAGGAGTAGAGAAAATGGCACAAGAATTTGATGACTCGTTCAAAGAGCTGGAGCAATCCATCATGGAGGATATGAAAGGGGTCTACTCAGAGAAAACGATTGACCATTTTCTGAGCCCCAGAAATCTGGGTGAAATTCCCGCCCCCGATGGATTTGGCAGGATAACTGGTCCCTGTGGGGATGCTATGGAAATATACCTTAAGGTGAGAGATGGCAGGGTTATAAATGCTTCTTTTCGGACAGATGGCTGTGGAACTACTATTGCCTCAGGCAGCATGGTTACCGAGATGGCTAAAGAGAAAAGCGTTTTGGAGGCTCAGAAGATTACACAACAAGATATACTAGATGCCTTAGGGGGGCTTCCTGAGGATAGTCTCCACTGTGCTCTTTTGGCAGCCAATACGCTTAAAGAAGCAATCAAGGACTACCTGGCCTTCAAGAACGAATCATGGAAAAGGGCTTATAGGGGTCGTTAGGATTTGAAGTAAGCGATGTTGAAGGTAGACAAGAATCTCTGTTCAGGCTACGCTTTATGTAACTAATGATATAATTTGAAAAATTGATAGCTTAGTTAGTAAGGCTTGAGGGATGAGGAAAAGGCATAGCCTGGAATTGAAGCCCATCGGGATAATGCATTCTCCTTACAAGAATACGGGGGCAGCCCCTTATCAGGGCTATAAAAGTGAGGAGATTTCTCAGGTAGAGGTATTTAAGGAATTCGAGGAAGGCTTAAAAGACGTCGAGGGATTTTCCCATATTATCGTTATCTACTGGTTTCATAAGTCTCAGGGATATCATTTTTTGGTTAAGACGCCCTGGGACGATAGTTTACACGGTCTCTTCACCACCAAGTCACCGCATAGACCTTGTCCCCTAGGGTTGACTGTAGTTGAGCTAGTAGCCAGGGAAAAGAATATCCTCAAGGTGAAGGGACTGGATGCCATAGATGGTACTCCTCTTTTAGATATCAAGCCATATATTCCTGGGGTAGACGAAAGGGCAGTTGTCAAACTTGGCTGGCTGGAAGGCAAGCTGGGGACGGAAAGAAGCTGACAGCAACTCATATCTCCATACTGTTGGCCGTAGGGGCAGGTGCTGGTTTTGCCAGCGGACTGTTGGGAATTGGTGGCGGATTCATCATGGTTCCGGTCAGCTACTGGGTTATCCTGGCTATGGGTGTCTCTCGAGACATTGCCCTAATGATAGCCTTCGGGACAAGTTTGTTGGTGATTTTGCCTACAGCCATAAGTGGCACCTGGAGACATAATAAGAAGAAGGCAATTCACTGGAAAACCGCCTTAATTTTAGGCCCATGTGCCCTGGTCGGGGCCCTGGTTGGAGCTACCCTGGCAGCTAACCTTCCTGGTGAAATACTGGAAGCAGGCTTTGGAGGATTGGTTTTGGCCGTCGCCCTATGGATGGGCTTGGGACTAACGCCGAAATTGAGAAGAGAGGCTGAAGAGCCAAGGGAAAATTTCTGGCTTGTGGCGGCTTGCGGCTTCCCAATAGGCATGGTAAGCGGGTTGACCGGGCTTGGTGGCGGGGCATTGATAGTCCCCATGCTGGTGTTAGCACTAAATTTTCCCATGCATATTGCTATAGGAACATCGGTGGCTTCAATAATATTCGCCAGCCTGGGTGGTATTGTCGGCTATATAGTAAATGGACTGGGAGTATCTGGCCTGCTCCCTCATTCCATAGGCTATGTAAATTTACCCATATGGCTATGCTTGGCAGCTACTAGCATACCCTTGGCCCAACTTGGAGCCCGGGCAGCACATGCCCTGCCGGCGAAACAACTAAGGTATATCTTCATTGCGTTTATGGTCTACGCGGGCTTAAGAATGATTGGCGTATTTCAACCGGGCACAGGGCTTTGAGCCCTAAATTGCACCCAAAATCGGCGACATCGCCGCACTTACTGGTCTACCAGAGTACGCTACATATGGGTTTTAGAAGCTCGAACCGGGTAGAGTAAAGGCAGCCGAGGAGCAGTACCCCCAGAATTATCAGTATTGTTGCACCTACTGGTCTGAAATACTTCGCATATCGGTCTCCCAGGCTTGAAGTCATAGCAATAGCAGCCGAGCCGAAGATAATGAGGTCGTCGAGCATAAAAACTAAAACATACAGCAGGATGTAGCCATAGTATTGGAAGGTGGAAAGACTAGCCAAGGATAGAACGTGAGTGAAAATCGCCGGGATTGCCGCTGAACAGACGAATTCGATGGAATTTACCAAAAAGGCCAGAGCTATAATTCCCGCTATCGTTCCCAAGGTTAGGGGGGAAGACACAATCTTCTGTATTCTGGTCATCGTCTTTTTTCGGGATTCCTCGTCTGTAACTTCACAGACAACGGCGCCTTTTGTCTCTACGAATCCCCTTATTTGCAATATCCCTCCACCCAGAGCTACCAATCCAATCACAGTCGTCACTGGCCTGACGTAGCCGATGAACAGGAAAGCATTGAGCCACGCTGTCATGAACAGAAAATACAGGACTCCTGAAGCCAAAACAAAAGAGCCGACAATCAGCCATATCCTTTTTCTATCTCTCAAGGTCGCTATCAGGGATATAAGGTAAACAAGTACCCACATAGCACAGGGATTGAAGCCGTCAACAAGACCCAAAATTACGGCCAAAACTGGAAGCGAATAATCAGCAGGTACAATTTCCCCTATGATGGGCAATACGATTCCATCTCCGGGTTCTTCACCTGCCGGCGGCGGGCAGTTCCCCGCCAGACATTGTTGCAAAGCTTCCTCAATCGCTCTGCCCGTTGTTTCCTCGGATTCCCAACCACCAAATACTTGATTTCCGAAGATTGTTATCGGAAAGTATGGCTCGTCTTCTATCCCTAGCTCTTCAAGCTTCTCAGACAATAGGGCACTTCCTGCAGGTGTAGTGGCGTCGTGTTCAATAATTCGAATTGAAGGGTATGTATTGGCTAACTTTTCATTAAATGGCTCTTGTTCCTCACAACTTGAACAGCTGGGAATATGAAAGAAATGGACCTCAAAACCTTCACCGGTACTCGACGTTCCCGGACTTGTGAATGCGATGACTATTCCTAAGATTATCAGGGATATAATCAAGTATCTCCTGAAGCGGTCTTGGAAAGTGTTTCTCAAAAAATTGGTCACCCTGTTGTACATTGACAAATGCCAACTCAAAATAGCCTCCGCTGTTTAGGATTTTCCACATGAAAGGCACATGGTGTGCAGGTCGCCACTTGGGAAACTATGCCCTTAGCTAAAATCGCTATTTATCTCCTAACATCACCAAACCACACATGATTCGCAAGACACCACCTCGAAAGCTATGCTCTTCCTGACCCAATTACCTACGCCATCAAACACTTTTACCGTGACTGTAACGTCACCTTCCGTATTCGGGGCAGTCCAGGTAATCATAGAGCCCTCCCCGGAAATCTCGCCACCATCGCATGACCATTCGTAAACCAGTTCGTCGCTCGTGTTTGAAGCAATGCACTCAATATCATATTCTTTTGTTTTCGCGACCTTGTACCCAGTAGTGGTTTTTTTCAAATATTTGTGCTCGGCAGTAACAATCAGGTCTTCAATAATTGGCGGAGGACCATTTGACGCGATGAGAACTATCGATTCTGCGTCTTTCCTGCCTTCACTATCCTCAACCACAATTGTGATGTCGTACATACCAACTTCTTCAGGAGCAGTCCAGATAACTTCAGGTCCCGTGCCAGCAATGTTACCTCCGGTGGTTGACCACTCATAGCTTAGCTCGTCGCCATCAGGGTCTTCAGCATCACACGTCACTTGGAGACTATCCAAAGGAGCGGTCCATTCTGCCTCAGCTTCCAGGCTGGTGATAACTGGCCGATGGCTGTTGCAGGATGAGGCCAAGAGCAGCACTGCTACCGCCATAATTGCTAGAAATCTTTTTTTGTTCATTAGTTTCTCTCCCTGGAGCCTCTTTCGTTCCAGCCTGTATCCAGGGCATCACATAATATATTACCACTCTTATAAAGATGATGGAAACTACCGTTTGAATGACTTTTCAGGCATCTTCTGTGTGAAAGGCACATGGTGCGCAGGTCGCCACCTGGAAGACTATGCCCTTAGCTAGAGCTGCTATTTATCTCCTAATTTTATCCAAAAGTACATGATGAACAACGCACCACTCTTAAAACTACGCTCTTACTCACCATATTGTCAGCGCCATCAGACACTATTACCGTGACTGTAACGTCAATGTCGGACGTATCCGGGGCAGTCCAGGTAATCATAGAGCCATCCCCGGAAATCTCGCCATCATCGCATAACCAGTCGTAAGACACTCCGACGCTCGTGTCTGAAACAACGCACTCAATATAGTATTCTTTTGTTTTCCCGACCTTATAGTCATAGTCCCCAGTAGTGTTTTCTTTCAAATATTTGTGCTCGGCAGTAACAATCAGGTCTTCAATAGTTGGCGGAGTACCAGTTGCCGCGCTGAGATATACCGACCTTGTGTCTTCTTCACCATGGCCATCGATAACCACAACTGTGACGTGGTATATGCCAGCTTCTTTGGGAGCAGTCCAGTTTACAACCGCGCCCGTGTCAGAAATATTACCTCCGGTGGTTGACCACTCATAGCTCAGCTCGTCGCCATCTGGGTCTGAAGCAGTACACGTCACCTGGAGACTACCCGAAGGAGTGGTCCAGACTGCATCGGCTACCAGGCTGGTAATGGTTGGCGGCTTATTGGCTCTCACTGTGATGATTACCTGACTCATGACTTCGCCACCGCGGCCATCGGTCACCGTGACCGTAACATTGTAGGAGCCTGCAGAGTCAGGAGCGGTCCAGGTAACCGTCGCTCCTTCCCCATTTATTTCGCCTCCGCTAGCCGACCAGTTATAGCTTAGCTCGTCGCCATCGCGGTCTGAAGCAGTGCACACAATCTGGCAGCTTCCTGAAGGAATAACTCTCTCCGGCTCAGCTTCCAGACTGGTGATGGCTGGCCGATGGTTGGCTAGCATCGTGTCAAATAGGATTGAAAGTAGCACTGCTGCCACCACAATTACTATAATTACCAGCCATCTTTTTTTGTTCACTAGTTTCTCTCTCCTGAAGCCTCTTTCGTTCAAGCCTGTATCCAGGGCATCGCATAATATATTACCACTTTTATGTTGGATTTGTTTAGAGCAATGACACCCCCTTGTCATTGCGAGTCCCGATTTATCGGGACGAAGCACTCTCGGAGGGGTAAGGAGATTGCCGCGCTTCGCGCGCAATGACAATAGGAAGGGGCTCAGGATGGCAAGGGGCAGCCCCTGGAGATTGATGCGTGTGCCGGCATTATTGGATTGGCAAGAAGATTTACCCTGGCGGCGGTATTTTCGCTTAGCGTGGTGATTTGGATTGACATCCTTGATATCTCCTCACTATACAGCTGAAATCACCTTTATTTCGTCTCCCACCACCGTGCCCAGAAAGTCACAAGCACTTCCGTCTCTTAGCGATACTTCAAGATAACCGCTGCTGCCCACGATAGCCATTACCCCTTCATTTTGCGCGTAGTAGTTGCTGATACCTTGAATACAGTGCCCAGCCACCTCAACCATGACATCCTTTCCAGGTAAGTCATTGCTTTTAATATTTGCAATCAAGTTGCCAAAGCGGTCAATATGTAAGACCCGGCCAACTAAATTACCCTCTGGATCAAGGGACGGCTTTGGTATAGAGAGGACATGCAGGGAGCTGATTCTCTCCCCGAATTCATAGAGGGAAATGCCTAGAGAGAGGCCGGCAGCCACCGGGGCAAAAATATCTCTTCCATGGAAGGTAGAGCTGACTGGATGTCGCCAGAAGCGAGGGTCGGTAATGGCTACAGCTTCAAGGCCTGTCTTAAATACTATCTCTTTGAGGTCATGAGTATGTTCGGTTAACGAGCGACTTTCAACGGGGAATAAATCATCAATTATATAGCTGAGGATGCCATTATCGGGGGCAACGAAGAGGGCCGAAGGTGTTTTCAGTATTATTCCCTGGCGCTCACTACCTACGCCGGGGTCAACAATAGCCATATGAATTGTTTGCTTAGGGAAGTAGCGATAGGCAACACTAAGTATGAAAGCAGCCTGAAGGATATTCTGCGGCTCGATAGAATGGCTGATGTCTATAATATTAGCTTCAGGGTTAGTGCTTAAGATAGCGCCTTTCACAGCAGCAACGTAAGCATCATCATAGCCAAAGTCGGTAGTCAGGGTTATTATGAAACTCATCTATAGATACTAAGGCTGAGCAGCTATTAAAACAGCAAAAGCGACAAGCGCGACAGCTAAGATTATGGTCAGCTTGAAAAGGGTGCTGCCAGAATTTTTGTGAGGAATGGCGTTTAAAAATTTTGGAGGATAAAATCAAGGAGTATCATAAATCCATAAAGTTTTCTCAAAAATCATAAATCCACTTTTCTCATAATGGTTTAAAAAATAAGCGAACATGTGCAATATCATAAATACTACCAAGAAATCACATAAAATTTTAAGAAATTAAGAAAGGGAACAATCATGCGAAAGAAACTGGTTCTAATAGGAGCAGGCAGTGCAATGTTTACCCAGGGGTTATTGGCCGATATTATAAAAGAAGAATCTCTCGGTCCCTGGGAAGTAGGATTGGTTGACACTGACCCGGAGGCTCTATCGGTAGCTTATAATTTTGCTAAAAAGATGGTTGATGCAAAAGATGCCAATATAAAAGTTGAACAATCCACCGACAGAAAAGATCTCCTTCCAAATGCTGATATTGTCATAACAACTATAGGAGTTGGAGGAAGGAGAGCCTGGGAAACCGATGTATTTATCCCGAGAAAGTATGGAATCTATCAGCCTGTGGGAGACACTGTGGGCCCTGGTGGTTTATCCAGAGCTATGAGGATGATCCCTGCAATGGAGGAGATCGCTAAGGACATTCTAAAATTGTGCTCTGATGCCTTATTCATCAACTATGCCAATCCTATGACTGCAATATGCAGAGCGCTGCGAAAATCTACCGAAATAAAAGTCACTGGCCTGTGCATAGGGGTATATGAGACGGAGAAATACCTGGCAGAAGTTCTTGGGATTCCGCATCAGGAAGTGACTTCGATAGCTATAGGCCTAAATCACTTAACATTCATAATTGATTTTAGACATAAAGGAGAAAATGTATTCCCAAGACTTAGACAGCACGCAAAAGAGAGAGGGAGAATAAATGAAAATCCTTTCTGCTGGTCGCTCTTTGATATTTATGGAGCTTATCCAGCCGTTAATGACCGCCATGTAGTTGAGTTTTTCCTTGAAAAATTTCCCAATGGAAAATATCATGGTAAGACCTTAGGAATTGATGCTTTCTCCTTTGAAAAGACTATAGAGATGGGTGACTCAATTTATGCCGAGATGAATAAATTGAGTAAAGCCGAAACTCGTCTAAATAGTAAGGTATTCTCAAAG
>JAUWYE010000034.1 GCA_030615965.1 Dehalococcoidia bacterium
CTGATAACCAATGCCTGCCCCCAAGGCAACAGCCAATAAAAACCTCAATATCATTTCTAGCCAGGGACTCAAATTCATCACCTCCGCGTTCAGAAAATCTCAGAGAGCTTAATTTCTAAATTCGAGAGCATTTGCCTTCGACATTACTTACCCCCCCTTTTTGCCGCCAACAAACGATTTAGGGCATTCATATACGCCTTGGCACTGGCAACAATGATATCAGTGGAAGCACCACGCCCGGTATAGGTTACACCCTCGCTCTCTATCCGTATCAAAACTTCCCCGATAGCATCAATCCCCTCACTAACCGATTTGACAGTGAACTCCGTGAGTTCATTAGGTATCCCAACTATGCGGTTGATAGCTTTATATACGGCATCCACAGGACCCGCGCCCAAAGCAGCGTCGGCCAAACTCTGCCCATCTGGACCGATAAGCCTAACTGTTGCCGTAGGGAGGCTATGGTCACCACAGGAAACTTCAACATGGTCAAGATGGTACACTTCGGTAACAGTGCGCAGTTCCTCGGCTATCAGAGATTCAATATCTCGGTCTATGATTTCCTTTTTCTTATCCGCTAACTCCTTGAAGCCCTGAAAGGCACGGTTTAAGGCTTCTTCGCTTAAAGTGTAGCCAAGCTCGGATAGTCTCTCCCTGAAGGCATGTCTGCCACTCAGCTTGCTCAGCACTAAGACACTTGAGGGAATGCCTACCGATTTGGGATCCATAATTTCGTAAGTGATAGCCTTTTTAAGCACACCATCTTGATGGATACCTGACTGATGGCGGAAGGCATTTGCCCCAATGATAGCCTTGTTAGGCTGGATGGAAAAACCAGTAAGCTCGCTCACCAATCGACTTGTCCTGTAAATTCGGGTAGTATCAATGTTGGTAACGAGACCAAAGAAATCCTGGCGAGTTCTTAGAGTCATGACTATCTCCTCTAGAGAAGCATTGCCAGCTCTCTCACCGATGCCGTTAATAGTACACTCAACCTGCCGCGCACCTACCCTTATTGCCTCGAGACTATTAGCCACAGCCAACCCTAGATCATTATGACAATGTACACTGATCACAGCCTTATCGATGTTAGGTACGTTGTCCAGTATCCCCTGGATTAAGCCGCCAAATTCTTGGGGTGTAGCATAGCCTACAGTATCGGGGATATTAACCGTGGTCGCCCCAGCATTGATCACCACCTCCAGAATCTGGTAGATATAAGCAGGATCAGCACGACTGGCATCCATGGGTGAGAACTCAACGTCGTCTAAATAACTTTTAGCTCGAGCCACCATTTCCCGAGACATCTTTAGAATCTCATCCCGACTCTTCTTAAGCTGGTGGGCAAGGTGAATGTCTGAAGCTGAGAGAAAGACGTGGATTCGAGGATGTTTGGCCCCTTTAACTGCCTCCCAAGCTTTGTCTATGGCTTCAATATTGGCAGGGGCCAGAGCACAAATCGTGAGACGCTTAAGCTCTTGGGCGATAAGGCGAACAGCCTCGAAATCACCAGGTGAACTTGAAGGAAAGCCAGCTTCGATGACATCAACACCAAGTCTATCCAATTGCCTGGCTATTTCCAGCTTTTCCTGAGCATTTAAGCTCGCTCCCGCAGCTTGCTCACCATCTCGTAAGGTAGTGTCGAAAATGATGACCTTTTCCATGACTCTCTCCTTCAATAGAATGGGCAATCTCTGTTGCTTCTTTGACAGATTTTATCCTGATTTCTATTTCTGCTTTTCCTTTCTTAAACCCAGATAACGCATAAAGAATCACATAGCCTTTGAAGCCCTAGCCAAGGTGTCCCTTTTCAGCTATGATACAGCAAATAACATCTGCACCAAAAAAGCCTGCCTGTGCCCGCACAGCAGACAGGTGCTTGTAAGGAGACAACGATGAATAGGATAAACGCCAAAGACAAATTTGTCAATGACGGCCAGGTGGAGATATAATTTAGTACTAAGAAATTAACCACACTGGGAGAAGCAGGGCTATTCCATCCTGGCAACAAGCTTAAAAAATGGTACTGATAATAGACAACTATGATTCCTTTGTTTACAACCTCGCCCAATACTTGGGGGAACTGGGCTGGCAACCAATGGTCTATCGCAATGATAAGATAACTTTGGCACAAATCGAAGAGCTAGCCCCTAGTCATATCGTCGTCTCCCCAGGACCTTGTACTCCCCTGGAAGCAGGCATCTCCAATGAGGTAATGCGGCACTTTGGTGGGAAAATTCCCATACTGGGGGTATGTTTAGGGCATCAATGCATTGGCTATGCCTATGGGAGTAAAATTGGTCGGACATTGCCAGTCCACGGCAAGACCTCCATTATCCACCACGATGGCAAAACTATCTATCAGGGCTTACCCAATCCCTTTTCAGCAACACGCTACCATTCCTTGATTATCGAAGCTGAGGGTCTTCCATCCTGTCTCAAAGTCACTGCCAAAACTTCTGAAGGCATAATAATGGGGGTGAGACACCGAGATTATGTAGTGGAGGGGATTCAGTTTCACCCTGAATCCATCCTCACTGAAGTAGGACACGATATTTTGACCAACTTCCTTCGTTTTATTCGTCCAGTTTGGGACAAAAGTAGCATTTAACTAACGTGAAGCGATGTCATTGTGAGCCCTCATCTACTATTACCGTCGCCACCTGTCATTGCGAACGAAGTGAAGCAATCTCGGTGGCAGGGCATTCTTGGGGATTGCTTCGGCACTTAGGTGCCTCGCAATGACGAGCAGAGTTGAAATCATGGCAGAAATTATTTATCTCAACGGCCGACTTATCCCCCGCTCCAAGGCTAAGCTATCTCCCTTCGACCATGGCTTCCTTTACGGATACGGGTTATTCGAGACCATGCGGGCTTACCAGGGGCATATCTTTCGCCTCGACCGTCACCTCACCCGCCTTCGCCGCTCTGCCCAGAGCCTTGGTCTGGCACATAACGTCATTGCGAGCGAACCGAAGCAATCTCTAGAAACCGCTTGTATGGAAACTTTGGAGGCTAATAAGCTCAAGGACGCCCGCCTGAGGCTCACCGTTTCGGCCGGAGAAGGCGACATGACGCCTGACCCCGGCACTTGCTCCAACCCCACTGTCCTGGTCACCGCCCGAAACCTTGTTCCCTTACCATCGGAAAAATATGAATCAGGTTTTAAAGCAGCCCTATCCTCCCTGCGCCGTAATAGCCAGTCGCCCTTATCCCGACTAAAGTCTACCTGCTATATGGAAAATATCCTCGCCCGGATGGCAGCCAGAGCTGCTGGATGCGATGAAGCTATCTTGCTCAATGAACGGGGCTACCTGACCGAAGGCAGCACGACCAATATCTTCCTGGCGAGTAATGGAGAGCTCATCACGCCCTCTTTGGAAAGTGGCGTACTGCCTGGAATCACCAGAGAAGCAGTCTTGGAAATAGCTCGGGCTTCAAATATCAAAACCCTAGAAAGACAGGTGGAGTTAAAAGAGCTAATTGAGGCTGAAGAAGCCTTTATCACCAATTCCATACTGGAGCTTATGCCCTTGACCAGGTTTGAGGATAAGCCTATCGGCACAGGTAAACCCGGCCAGCTAACCAAAAAGCTAATAGCTGCTTATAAAGAACTTGTAGGTGAGACGCTAAGTAAAATCTACCGAGACAAATACTAGGGAATTGAGCAGGAATTGAGTGCAGAGAGAAAGTATCCAGCCGCTTGTAGTCAATATGCCAACATAGCTATAAGAAAAATGAAGTTGGCAGTTCTTAGGTTGAACAAACCACTATATTGTTAGCTTCAGAGCCTCACACTGCTTTGTTAACAGCACCTATCAGATTTGCGTCTCAATCAATGCTCACTTGCCCCTCTCAAACAGCAAGTAATGATTAATGCTATATGACATTGGGCCTGCACCCATGCCAGCCATTTGATAAGTGTGGAGATGCCAGCCATTCCTTTCGTATTCCTCAATCGTTTTCCCGACATCCTTATGATGCTCGACTTGGACACACTCGTAATCTTTCAACTTACTATCACTTCCATTCTCCAGATAATATAGGGTCCTTCTTGATATGCAAGCGCTCTACATCTCCGAAAATGAGCTACCGATAATCGCACGAACCGTCAGATTGTTCATGAGAGACGAGGCATAGCTAGAATTCGCTTTGCCGGATGGAACAGATTTGAAGGAGAGAGAATTACAGGGGAATTTTAGGGTTAACTATAATCAGGAGGTTTTCACCTGGTATCTGGCTTTGCCTTCTTCGTAGAGGTCGTCGCCGTAGATGTCATTTACTACCGTAACAGGGAAGTCTTCCACCTTCAGACAGCGAAGGGCTTCAGCACCAAGTTCTTCGTAGGCCACCACCTCTGCCTTTTTGATGCTCCTGGAAATTATGGCACCGGCACCCCCTATTGCCCCCAGGTAGACCGCCTTGTATTTCACCATGGCTTCCTTGACGGCACTCGACCGTGAGCCTTTGCCTATCATGCCCTTCAGTCCTTCGGCCATTAAACGGGGAGCATAAGCATCCATCCGCCCACTGGTGGTGGGACCAGCCGAGCCGATTACTCTTCCCGGCCTGGCAGGGCTAGGCCCCATGTAGTATATGGTTGCCCTCTTGATATCGAAAGGCAGAGGCTTCCCTTGGTCGAGAGCTTCGACTATTCTCTTATGGGCGGCATCGCGAGCAACGTAGACAACACCGGTGAGCAGGAGATTGTCCCCGGCTTTGAGGTCTTTCAAGACTTCGTCAGTTAAAGGAAGCGTAACTTTTTTAGACATAGCTCTCAACCTATATTTACCACTACTCTTTACTTCAAGCTCAATTTTTACCTCAAAGTCCCCAAGTAGCTTACGGTAAGCTGCTTTTCCTTTACTTCAGGCCTAGTATAATCGGGAAGAAGCATCGGGGCCACTCTATCAGTTATAATCCCTGCCTCTTCGAGCTCCTTACGATATCTCTCTACGTGCTCCAAGGTTAGCTTTCCCTCTTTTGCTTTCTCCCTGACGAATATAGCAGCATTTCTACCGGCAATCCTGCCAAATACTACAATATCCATAAGCGAATTGCCCATCAGCCTGTTTTCTCCATGCAACCCCCCAGTTATTTCCCCAGCAACATAAAGCCCGGGCACAGCAGTTTCACATTCGGCATTGTCCTTAAGCCCCCCATTCTGATAATGGAGTGTGGGATAGACCAGCATGGGTGCCTTAGATATATCAATTCCTAAGCGGTCGTATACCTTCCATTTCCCCACGAAGGCGGTTCGCACCCTCCCCTCACCGTGGAGGATGTCAAGCATGGGGGAATCGAGCCAGATTCCTACTTTTTCAGTAAGAGTGGGAACACCCTTGCCATCCAGGCATTCCTTGATAAACCTGGCTGATTCCACATCCCTGGGCTCACGCTCATTGACAAATTTCTCCCCATGGACATTCAAAATGTCCGACCCCTCTGACCGGAACCTCTCGGTAATGAGCCATCCCTCTATTTGCTCCGGGAAAACGACGCCTGTGGGGTGATATTGAACGGTATGCATGAAAGCCAAAGGCACACCCGCCCTGTAGCCTAAAACAATACCATCGGCGGTAGCACCGTAATGATTAGTGGTCATAAAACCCTGAACGTGGAGCCTCCCAGCACCACCTGTAGCTAAAATTACCGCCTTGGCTCTGGCAACAAGATATTCCTCAGTTTCCATATTATAGAGCAATGCTCCAGCACACTGCCCGTGTTCGTTCAAGATAAGCTCTACCGCCGGGGAAAATTCCAGAACTTTGATATTAGCCCGGTTACGAGCTTCATCGCGCACAGTGCGCATGATTTCCAGTCCGCTGAGGTCGGCGCAATAGTGCATCCTTTTTCGGCAAGTTCCCCCACCATGCATAGCCTCCAGCCTTCCATCGGGAAACTTGGAGAACATAACTCCAAGGTTTTCCAGCCACTGGAGGGCATCGGGAGCCTGCTTAACGAAAGTAGCCACAATGTCAGGGTCATTTTTGAAATGCCCTCCTCCCATCACATCCAGATAATGATAATAAAGAGAATCCTTCCCCCCCTTTGTGGCAGCTTGAATCCCCCCCTCAGCCATCATAGTATTAGCATCACCATACCGAAGCTTGGTGGCCGTAAGAACCTGGGCACCATTTTCCTCAGCAATAAGGGCAGCAATAGTGGCAGCCCCTCCACCCCCAATAATCAAAACATCAGTTTCATAGTCAATCCTGGAGAGGTCCACTTTATCAGGGTCAACTCTACTCCGAGCCTCCAGCAGGTCCACAAACTCGTGAGCTATTCTATAACCCTTATTTGGGCCAACTTTTATCTCTCTTCTCCCTTCCCCCTTATAATCAGGGTGATGTTTCAATATCTCCTGCCTTTCTTCCAGGGACATAAAAGGAAATTCATCCCCTTTCTTCCTTTTCTCTACACGGGCAGGTCTGGTCTGTTCTACCTTCTTGATATAGGGCTCGAAGAAGTCTGGATATCCTAAGTAACTCATCTCGCCTCCTATAGGTATCTTGTATCTTTTGGTTTCCAATCCTCCCCGGCTGCCATTGGCTCTGCCTCCCGTTCCTGATACAACTTTTTCAGCTCATCCTCCTTCACATGCTTCAACTCGTCTAGAATTTGGTCATACCTTCCTTCGTTAATTGTTTTTACCATTTCGGCTAAATGTTCTGCCCTGGGGAGAATTCTAGCTCCGTAAATCCTTCGCGCGAGTTGAAACATATGATACTGAGCTAATTCCCCAAAGCAGCGACTAGTGCATAACCCACATTGGATACAATCGAAACTAAGTCGAGCAGCCTCGGCGATATTCCCTTGTTTCAAAGCTGAGATGGCATCCATGACTTCTATTCCCTGAGGGCAAGCTTTCGTGCAGGCATTGCAGGCCACACAGCGGAATAGCTCAGGATATAGTTTAAAAACCTCTTCAGGGGCGGCAGTTAAATCAGCGAATTCATACTGGGCTCGATTGGCAGGGAAAAAGGGTATTTGGGCTATATACATACCTGGCTCGACTGTCTTCTGACAAGCAAGCGCTACCTGTAATTTATAATCGCCAGGCTTGCGATAAACCGTGCCGCAGGCACCACAAGTCCCCCCCCGACATCCACAACCTCGAATGAACCTATAGCCTGCATATTCTATGGCCTTCATAATAGTAAGCCCTTCGGGAACTTCATACCGCTTTCCCATGATATATATAGGAATCAGCTTAGCCGCTACTTGTCTTTTTTCCTTAACCGCTGTTTTTGCTGGATTTTTACTTTCCTTTTTGGCGCTCATTCTTAACCCCCAATCGGTTAGAAGCTTTCACCTTAAGAAAGCAAGTTCTTTTCTCTCAGAAGTGATTCCGGGCTACCATAATTTAGCTCAAAATGACATACCTGAGAATCAAGCCCTAAGGCAAGAGCCAGAAGTTGCGTAAAATAGAATAGCGGCATCCCTTTAAATTCGCTATGTTTCTTCATCAATTCCTTTTGCCCCCGGCCCAAATTATAATCACACAAAGGGCAGGTGAGAACCAAGGCTTCTGCTCCATGCCTCAATGCTGAGCCTAAAATATCCCAAGCATATTCAGAAATATCACCTGGATTGCTTATTATCTGATAAGACCCACAGCACGTAGTAGCATAAGGAAAATCTACTGGACTAGCTCCTAGAGCTTTAAGGAACTTACGTAATATAGTGGGGTTCTCGACACTATCTATAGCTATTTCCCTGGGGCGAAGCAGGGTACACCCATAATAAGAAGCTATTTTTAATTCCCGAAGAGGGAGTTTTACCTTCTGCGCAAGGGCTTCCCATCCTATTTCATCTCTCAATACTTCTAAAAGATGGACTACTTCTACCTCCCCACCATAATCTATCTCCTCATCCATAAAGCTATTAAGAGTATTCCTTTTTTCCGCATTTTCTCTCATTAAAAGATTGGCTCTCTTTAAAGTATTAAAGCAGAAAGCACATAACGTAGCTAACTTATTCTTTCCTTGTTCCTTCGCTCGGATGAGGTTGCGAATAGGTGCTACCTGATGGATTAAATCATCCTCAGCTAAAGAATAAACTGCACCACAGCAGTTCCATCTGGGAATCTCCTCCAATTTAAACTCCAAAACTTCCATGGAGGCGATGCCAGGCTCCTCCAGATTTCTTGCCTTGGTTTTCAGGGTACATCCAGGATAATAAGCTAAGCCCATCCTTTCCTCTCTTTAGCCGGTAAACTTCCTCAAGCCACTGATCATAGCTATTTGAGGAAGTTCGCAACGTTCTTCCGGCGAAATTTCCTCGGGGCTTATGTGGTCAATATTCTTCCTCAGGGTGAGCAGCCTTATCGCCTCCATCATCTTAGAGAGGTCAAATCCTCTGGGACAATTGACAGTACAGGCAAGACAAGAGGCGCAAATCCAAACAGTTTTTGAATTGGCAATTTCCTCTTCCAACCCTAACCGTGCCAGCTCAATAATCTGGCGAGGGGGAAGGTCCATATTGGAAGCCGCGGGGCAAATTCCGGAGCACATACCACATTGGTAACATAAGTGAAGGTTTTGCCCACTGATCTCCTTGATTTTCCTTACAAACTCACGGCGTAGCCTTTTGGGCGAGATGGTTACAGACATCCTCTTCTCACTCTTTCAATTGCTTTGCAGGATTGCTTCCCCACGGCGAGCGCACCAGCACTGCATGTTGACTGCTACAGGCATGCTGGCAATATGGCAAGGGAAGGTTTCCACATGAACTGCTAAGGCGGTAACTGTACCACCATATCCCATAGCCCCGATGCCTAGATTGTTAACTCTTTCTAGAATTTCCCTCTCTAAATCGGCAACCTCAGGGTCAGGACTCGGCTCGCCAACTTTGCGTAACAGCGCCTTCTTGGCTATAAACATAGTCTTGTCTGTTGTCCCACCGATACCAACACCAATAATAACCGGTGGGCAGGGATTGCTACCAACCTCGTCAACAAAGTTGACGACAAAATCTATCACCCCCTGGCGTCCTTTAGCTGGAGTTAGAACAGTCAGGCGAGAACAATTTTCTGAGCCACCTCCTTTGGGCAAGACGCTGATTTTCAGCCTGTCCCCAGGAACTATATCGGTATGAATCATAGTCGGTGTGTTATCTTTGGTGTTCACCCTAGCAAAACAAGGCTGGCTCACTATGGATTTACGCAAATAACCTTTATCATACCCTTGGCGCACTCCCTCGTTGACCGCTGTATAAAGGTCTCCATTGGTTATGTGCACTTCCTGGCCTAGCTCCAATATGACTACAGCCGCACCGGTGTCCTGACAAAGAGGAATTTGTTCCTTGCCGGCAATTTCTACATTCTCCAGGATTCTATCCAGTACATCACGGCAAACAGGAGATTTCTCTTTTTCCCTTGCTTGCTTCAGAGCAACTATCACATCCGGGGGCAAATAATGACAGGAATGCTCAAATAAACGGGCCACGGTGTTCGTTACGTCACCAGCGTTGATTTCCCTCATCTTTATTTGCCGGCTTATCCTGGTTCTTAATGCTGGCTGCGGTGGATGCTAACGTTTTTATCCCATTAACTTTGGCACAGTGAGGCTAGCATCCATCAGGAACAGGATTTTTGCCTTTTCTCCCTTCTTTTCAATCGCTCTATCTAGCGCTTCCTGAACTTCGTGAAAGGGTTTGATAAATGCTTGCTCCATAGCTTGCTCCGCAAGCCCGGTTACTCCCCAGATTTCTGCCCGGGTGGCAATCTCAGCCATTTTAGCAGCTTTATGATAACCCAGTTTGTAGCCTTGCTCAATTCTTTGCAGAGCTTCCTGAGGAGTTTTACTGCTGGCCAGGAGATTAAAGTATGCCTCTTCTCCTATGCCAGACCTGCACTCAGAGACACGGATAAGAATCCCTCCCTCTTTTAGAGCCAGTTTCCCATTATCAAGCGCCTTTTGTGATTGATATAAATCCACATCTCTTCCACCCTGGTAGATGCTTTTATAGTTGTACATCCCTATAGACGAGGGAATAATAGCATTTCCAAGCAGAGAGACAATGCTAATTGGAGAACTCTCCACAGCCTTCATATCCACTTTATCATCTCCGATGAAAACATTGAAAGTTCTCACGCCTGCTCTTTTTCGGAGATTGCTTTTTCTCTAACTTCCCTTCAGTTCGCCAGCTTTAACTTGAGCAATAAGCTCATCCTCCCTTTCAACCTCCTCAAGAGTCTTGGGGGCATAGGGTGGCTTCCAATCGTCTGGGATGGTCCCATCTATACCATATTTATAGTTTAAGAAGCGTGCACCAGTGGCAGGGTAAAGAGCATAAATAAGGACATCTTGAATATTCTTAGTAAATTCTTTTGATTCCTCCTTATCTTTTTCCAGTTCTGGCTCTAGCAGCTCTGCCGGCCGACAGGTGATAGGCACCTTATCTTTAAGAATAGTCTTCTGGATGTCTGGGGCAATTTGAGCTGGTGGCTTGCCATAACCCCCATACACATATTCCTTTGCCGCCTTGGAGACAAGCTTGTAGCGCCCTATCAGGACATTCTGTACTGCTTGGACACCAACAATCTGGCTCGTAGGTGTAACTAAAGGTGGATAACCAAATTCCGCCCTGACTCTAGCAGTTTCCTGCCGCACCTCAGCTAGCTTGTCCAGAGCATTCATTTGTTTGAGCTGCGCCACCAAGTTCGTGGTCATGCCACCAGGAATTTGATGCATCAGGGCTTCGGCATCGATGACCGACATTGCCGATGTATCCAGGAAATCTCTGTATTTAGGCGCGATCTGTTCCAGCATCTGGGCACACTTGAATAGTTGCTCAACGTCAAGCCCTGTATCCCTATCTGTGCCATATAGAGCAACTACCAAAGGCTCGATAGCTGGCTGTGAGGAGCGCAAAGCAAAGGGGGACAACGCAGTATCGACGATGTCGACCCCAGCCTCGATAGCCTTCAACACAGACATGGATGCCTGCCCAGTGGTGTAGTGGGTATGGAGGTCGACAGGTACCTTCAAGTTCTCCTTAAGGGCTTTGATTAGTTCATAGGCATCATAAGGGGAGATAAGTCCAGCCTGGTCTTTAATACATATGGAATCCGCACCCATGTCCTGGAGAACGAGAGCTTTTTTGACATAGTATTCCAGATTATATATCGGCCCACCCATCCTGGGCTGGGTGAGCGAGTAACATACGGCTCCCTGATAATGTTTGCCACATTTTTTAATTGCCTTGGCAGCACGTTCGTGATTGCGCTCGTCATTCACAGCATCAAAAACACGGAAAATATCAATGCCCACTTCAGCAGCTTGTTCCACAAAGGCATCAACCAAGTCATCAGGATGGTTTCGATAAGCGACTAAATTCTGCCCCCTTAGAAGCATCTGTAGGGGAGTATCAGGCATGAGTTTCTTCAATTTGCGAGGTCTGTCCCAGGGGTCCTCACCCAAAAAGCGATGGGCTACGTCAAATGTTGCCCCACCCCAGACCTCCATGGAGTAGAAGCCACATTTATTCATTTCAGTGGCCATCCACTCCATATCCTCAGTTCGCACCCTGGTAGCCAATGTGCATTGATGCCCGTCACGAAAGGTGGTGTCACAAATTTTGACCGGGTTCTTAGCCTTCGGCCTCGTCTTCACCTTATCGGTGGTTAAATCTTTGGCCAAAATTGGGCCTTTTCCTAGTTCGCTCATAAATTACTCCTTTCCGTCATTACGAGTCCTTCGCTCTTTGTCATTCTGAGCCCCGACCTGTCGGGGCGAAGAATCCAGACCCTTTGCTAGCCTCTTCATCGAGTTTAGAGCTTCAGCTCAGGATAACAGCCAAATGTCATCACTTTAGCAACAATTCTTCTCTGCCAGAGCATTCGCATCATCTCCTCACGCACGGAACTACTCAACGAGCTTGAGACCATTACCGGCCTTCGCTGAAGCATTGCCGGCCTTAGAGCCTTTTCTTCCTCTTCCATATAAGCAGCTACAGCTACAGCAACAGTAATGGCAGTTATTGTTCCTTTTTTTACTTTCTAATTGCTCTTTTGTTAAACCTCTTTACACAGGAATATTTCCATGCTTCTTTGGAGGTCTCGTCTCTCGTTTAGTAGAGAGAAGTTCCAAGGCCCTGATTATCTTGGGGCGACTCTCACGGGGTAGGATAACTTCGTCAACATATCCCCGCGAGGCGGCAATGTAAGGATTATATAGTAGGTCACGATATTCCCGGATCTTTTCCTGCTCCTTTGCTTCAGGATCTGGCGCAGCCTCTATTTCCTTGCGAAAGATAATCGGTGTAGCCCCTTCAGCCCCCATCACTGCAATCTCCGCTGTGGGCCAGGCGAAAACAAAATCAGCGCCTAGATCTCTACTACACATAGCAAGATATGAACCCCCGTAGTCTTTGCGAGTGACCAGAGTGATTTTAGGAACTGTGGCCTCGGAGTAAGCCCACAAAAGCTTAGCTCCGTGCCTTATTATTCCCAGCCATTCCTGGTCTTTCCCTGGCAAGTAACCAGGAACATCGGCAATAGTAAGCAAGGGAATATTAAAAGCATCACAGAACCTGATAAATCGGGTGATTTTATCCGAGGCATTGACGTCAAGACACCCAGCAAGGTGCATCGGTTGGTTAGCGATAACGCCCACTGGTCTACCATTAAGCCGGGCAAAACAAATAATGGCGTTCTGAGCATAATGATAATGGGGCTCAAGTATCTCACCGTCATCCACAATGGATTGGAGAACACCCCTCATATCATAGACCTTGCTGGGCTCGTCTGGTATGATGCTGCCAAGGGCAGGAGCAACACGGTTTGGATCATCGGTAGGCTTAATTAAGGGGGGAGCCTCCGTATTATTTGAGGGAAGGTAACTCAGAAGTTTTTTAATAAGTTCGATAGCCTGGGCATCGCCATCGCAGGCAAAATGGCATACACCACTTTTAGTGGCATGACTCATGGCACCGCCTAGCTCCTCAGAGGTGACCTCTTCCCCTGTAACCTGTTTGATAACTGCCGGGCCGGTAATGTGCATGTAGCTTGTTCCCTTCGTCATGAATACCCAATCTGTCATGGCAGGTGAATAGACTGCCCCCCCAGCAGTAGGCCCCATGATCGCCGAGAGCTGGGGGATAACCCCCGAGGCTGCGGAATTCCGGAAAAATATCTGCCCATAGCCTGAAAGGGCATCAACACCTTCCTGAATCCGAGCCCCTCCAGAGTCATTAAAGCCTACTATGGGAACACCACACTTCATGGCTAAATCCATTACCTTGCATATCTTTTTAGCATGCATCTCACCCAGTGTCCCTCCCATGGAGGTAAAGTCCTGGGAGAAAGCACATACAGGGCGACCATTTACCGTCCCATATCCAGTAACGACTCCTTCTGCGGGGACGACAACCTTATCCATGCCAAAGAGCGTGGCTCGATGCTGAACAAACAAATCAAGCTCGTGAAAGCTGCCAGGGTCAAAAAGCAGGTCGAGTCTTTCACGAGCAGTTAATTTCCCCGATTTGTGCTGCTTTTCTACCCGCTCCGGACCTCCCAAGGCTTTTATCTCTTTTTCTCTGTCCCTCAGTTCCTTCAACCGGTCAGCACCCGTACCCATATGAATTCCTCCTCACAAATCAATTTCCTTATAAAGAAAGTTATTTTAAACGGAATTCGCAACTAAGGCAAATCCTTGAGCCACAAAGTTACCACTAAAATTTGCTAATCTATAGTACCTCTATTTATAACAACATTGCGCTCAGACTTAAAAGCTTGACAGCCTGGCTTAGAATGATATTATGGAGGGAAATTTGAAACCACAGCTAATTGCTATAGACGGCCCTGTGGCAGTCGGCAAGAGTAGTGTAGGCTCACTGCTAGCAAGAAGATTGGGCTATGTTTTCTTCGATACAGGGATGATGTATCGAGCATTCACCTGGAAGGTTATCAAATCAGGTATCCCCATAGAGGACGAACAGAAGCTTTGTCAGTTGGCCAATACCACTAAATTTGATTTTGTTCCCTTACAGGGATGGCATCTCTCACCCATCATTGATGATGAAGATGTCTCTTCCAAACTGCTTTGCTCCGAGGTAGAGGCACATGTTTCCCTAGCATCGAAGATAGCAGGGGTACGCCAAACACTGATCTTGGAACAGCGTAAATTAGCCCAGCGGGGAAAGGTAGTGATGGCAGGCAGAGACATTGGCACGGTAGTCTTACCTTGGGCGGAATTAAAGATCTTTCTCACCGCCTCCACCGAAGAGAGAGCCAAGCGTCGCCACAAAGAACTATTAAAACGAAGAGAGAATTCGAGCCTAGAAAGTGTCCTCGCCGATTTAAAGAAGCGAGATGAGATGGATATCCATAGGACCATCTCGCCGCTTAAACCGGCTGAGGATGCCATAATCATCGATACAGAAAACCTTAGCCTAGAGCAAGTTGTAGACAAAATATATACTCTGGCGGTAAATCTATGACCCCCTCTCAAAAATTTCTCTTAGCCACATGCAGACCTTTGCTCAATATTCTTTTCTCCTGGAAAGCCGAAGGAAGAGAAAACGTACCATTAACCGGTCCGCTGATTTTGGTAGCCAACCATGTTCATGTCCTCGACCCAATTTTTCTCGCATTTAGCCTTCCGCGATGGATTACTTTCGTGGCAAAAGAGGAACTCTTTCGTTCTCCCTTTTTGAGATTCTGGCTCCGCTGGGCTGGATCCGTTTCCATACGCCGTGAAGGTAGGGTTAGAGAGAAACAAAAGATACTTAAGAGTGCCAGAGATGCATTGGAAAGGGGACTAATCCTGGGAATGTTCCCGGAGGGCGGCAGAAGTCACGACGGCAAACTCAGAAAAGGCAAACCAGGCTCCGCAGTTATAGCCTCAAAA
>JAUWYE010000010.1 GCA_030615965.1 Dehalococcoidia bacterium
ATCGCCCCAGGTTCAGGTCTAATCAAAATGCTTTGAGCCGGAGGTTTAGCTAAGGTTTCTGGCTTCACCAGGTTCATCAAGCGGTCAAGGTAAAGAGCAAAACCTGAGGCAGGGATATCCCGGCCACCCATTAACGGAATCAGAGCATCATATCTCCCGCCACCGCCTATCTTCTCCTCACCGATAAAGAGCTGGAAAATCACCCCAGTATAGTATTCAAAGCCCCTCCCCGAAGCTATGTCAATCTGGTAACTGCAACCTAGAGTTTCAAGGAGGTCAACAATATTTATAAAATCATCAAGACCGGGCTCAAGCTCAACTAAATTCTGGGCAAGTAGAGCCTTCACATTTTTTAGAAACCCAGATGACTTCCCTTTCAGGTCGAGCAAAGCCGGCAGCGCTCTGGCTAGCTCAGGTCTCCCTGGCTCTAGCCTAGCCAGCACATTTACGTCACCATCCAAAATCTGGTCAAATATCTTGGTCTGCTCTCCTGGACTCAGCCCGAGCTTGGCAAGTAAAGCCCGTATTAAGCCAGCATGCGATAGCCTCAACTCTATGCCGCTAATCCTTAACCTTTCCAAAACCGTTAAAGCCAGTATTATCAAGTCTACATCGGCTAAGGGGGAACCCACTCCGATAAGTTCAGCCCCACACTGCCATCTTTCCCTCGTCTTCTTCCCCGTCTCGTCAAAAATAAAGACATTAGCTACATAAAATAGCTTAGCCGACTCTTTCTCTTCCATACTATCAATATAAAGCCGGGCAACAGGGATAGTGCCATCAGGTCTTAATACTACTCTCTCCCCACTCCAGCCATCCCAATCTAGGAAGGAATATACTTTGCCTAGCATACTTGGGGTAAGTGTCCCGGTTGAGGTGAATAGGTGAAGATACTCAAGGGTTGGCGTCCTAACCTCCTCATACCCCCATTTGAGGCAGCAGTCTCTAAATGCTGCCTCAATGAGGCGAAACCTTGCCATCTCGTCGGGAGATAAGTCTCGAGTCCCCTTGCATCTTTGAACTCTCATACCACACCTTTAAAGCACCCAGAAAAATCAAAGATTTTTCTGGGAACCGGCTAATAAATAGTTGGTAAATTCTACACTAATTTGGCTAGCTATTCAACTATGGCTATTTTATTACACCTCACCCCCTTTACCCTTCCAAGAAGGGCTTCTCCCCCTCTCCATCCTTCAAAGAAGGATGGAGATAAATTCCTATCATGAGGGGGAGAATTTTATTAAGAGGGGCTGGCGCCCCTCTTAGACACCCCATATAGCGTGCCCCCTCCATCAAGGAGAGGGGGGATAATTATGTAACAAAGATTTTACCCCGTATAATTCGTCCTCCGTAACTCTCCTTACTTTGGAATAGTAATCAAGGGAGTTTTAGAGGGGCGAAGCCCCCGAAACCCAACTTAGGGTGGGTGGGTGGGAAATCTAACTATTTTATTTGCGGTGGGGCTCTAACTAATATATAATCTATTTAAGAAGTCTAAACAAGGTTTGGGGATGCCAAAAATTATACGCATTTTACTAATGGGGGTCAGATGATTAAAATTGTGTTCAAAGCCTTTCGCCTGGCTTTCTTTATAGGTTTATTAGCTGGGGCTTTACTGCCCGGCGGGGTTAGGGCGGCTACCCCGGCTATTGAAGTGTTGCATGTTGAGGGTATTATCGTTCCTATAGTAGCTGATTATATTGACCGCGGGATTGAGCAGGCTGAAGCCAAGGGCAGCACCGCCGTTATTATCCAGTTAAGCACTCCGGGAGGACTTCTTGATACGACACAAAAGATAGTTGAGCGGATTTTGAGTGCTAAAGTGCCGGTAGTGGTCTATGTTTCACCGGCTGGAGGTTGGGCTGGCTCAGCGGGTACCTTCATTACCCTAGCCGCTCATATAGCAGCTATGGCACCGGGCAGCCGCATTGGTGCTGCTACCCCGGTGGCTATGGGGGACGGAATGACTGAGGAAATGAAGCGAAAGGTAACCGAAGATGCTGCTGCCTGGATAAGAAGCATTGCCGAAATGCGTGGTCGTGACCCCGAACACGCCGAATTAGCCGTGAGAGAAGGTAAGTCTTATACGGTTAGTGAAGCCTTAGAGCATAACCTTATTGATTTGCAGGCTGATAGCCTTCAAAGTCTTATTTCTCAACTTAATGGCATGAAGGTAACCTTGGTCAGCGGGGAAGAAATAGTCCTTAATACCGAGGGCTATATGCTGGACAAGACTGAAATGAGCTTTGTTGAGCGCTTCTTGCATGCTATTAGCGACCCCAACATTGCTTATATTCTCCTTTCTTTGGGCACCATAGGAATTATTGCCGAGATTTACAGTCCGGGGGCATTCTTCCCTGGAATTACCGGTGCCATTTGCCTGCTTCTTGCCTTCTACTCTTTAGGTGTTCTTGACGCCTACTGGGGAGGTATATTGCTTATCCTGCTTGCCTTTGGTCTGTTTATCGCCGAGGTATTTACTACCACCTTTGGTCTATTCACCGCCGGGGGCGTAACTGCCCTGGTTCTTGGCTCGTTAATCTTATTTCCCGGGGGTG
Organism: Dehalococcoidia bacterium; assembly: GCA_030615965.1. Lineage (GTDB taxonomy): Bacteria > Chloroflexota > Dehalococcoidia > GIF9 > AB-539-J10 > RBG-13-51-36. Next base: position 2,559 of record JAUWYE010000010.1, read on the forward strand.
GTCCAATGTTTAAAGTAGACCCGTGGTTGATTGCCACCGTGGTAATTTGTATTACTGCCTTCTTTGCCTTTGTGATTCATCGAGCAATTCGAGCCCACCGCCGCCAGGCATCTACCGGCAGGGAAGAGCTGGTGGGAAAAACTGCCGTAGTCAAGGTAGCCCTGGAACCTGAGGGAACGGTTTTCCTGAAGGGCGAACGCTGGACAGCAATATCAGAGAGTGGTCAGGTGAAACCAGGTGAGACGGTGATTATAACCAAGGTTGATGGCTTAACACTATATGTGACCAAAAAACAATAAGGAGGTAAACAAATAAGCCCAATTGTTATCGGTATAACTGTTTCGGTCCAGCGTCTACTTATTCCGAAATCTTATTTCCTGGGAGGTCTCCATTGTTTCAAATAGACCCAAGTTGGTTTCAAGTAGACCCGTGGCTGATTGCCATAGTTGCAATTGGTATTGCTGCTTTCCTTGCCTTTGCCATTATTTGGGTAATTCGAGCTCACCGCCGCCAGGTATCTGCAGGCAGGGAAGAGCTGGTGGGAAAGACTGCCGAAGTCAAGGTAGCCCTGGAACCCAAAGGAACAGTTTTCATTCAGGGCGAACGCTGGACGGCAGTATCAGAGAGTGGCCGGGTGAAACCCGGGGAGGAGGTGATTATAACTAAGGTTGATGGCTTAAAACTATATGTAACCAAGAAAGAATGAAGGAGGTAAATAATGAGCCCAATTGTTATCGGTGTACTTGTTTTAGTTTTGCTTGTACTTGGTTCTATGACAATTAAGATTATGGCTGAGTATGAGCGAGGGGTTCTTTTCCGCCTGGGACGGCTAGTTGGGGCTAGGGGTCCTGGTCTATTTCTCATCATTCCCTTCGTTGACCGGATGGTGAAGGTTGACCTGCGTGTGGTAACTATGGATGTCCCGTCACAGGAAGTAATCACCAAGGATAATGTTACCGTGCGGGTAAATGCGGTAGTATACTTCCGGGTGGTTAACCCTGAGGACTCAGTAGTCAAGGTTTTGGATCACATTAGAGCCACCTCGCAGATATCACAGACGACGCTGCGAAATGTATTGGGGCAATCTGAGCTTGATGAACTACTGACCGAAAGGGAAAAACTCAATCAGATGCTGACGCGGATAATTGACGAGCATACCGACCCGTGGGGGGTGAAGGTCAGCACTGTAGAGATTAAGGAGGTTGAGCTCGCTGAACAGATGAAGCGGATGATGGCAGCTCAGGCTGAGGCGGAAAGGGAGAGACGAGCCAAAATCATCCACGCCGATGGTGAGTTTCAAGCCTCAGAGAGGCTGGCTCAAGCCGGGACCATTATTGGTAGGGAACCAACTACCCTGCAACTTCGCTATCTACAGACACTGACCGAGATAGCCTCAGAGAGAAATAGCACTATAATCTTTCCCCTGCCCATAAACATTTTCGAAGCCTTTGCTCGCATGAGTGGTAGAGGACAGCAAGGAGAGACTACCAAATAACTGGGAACAAAATTGAGGTCGTTTATTAAGGGGTAGCACGGGGGCAGTGTAGCCTGGGAAAGGTTTTGCCCCCTACCCCTCCTTGCCAAGGGAGGGGGAGAGAAGCATATTTATTTAGTCGCTCAGGGTAACATCTCCGGCTACAATTTTGAATAGGCTTCCATCAGAATGGCGCAATAGAAGCCTGCCATCCCTGGCTACTGATTCAGCTATACCTTCGTATATAGTTTTGCCTGACTTTACCTGAACCCTTCTACCCAGCGTCACTAAACTATCCCGCCACTCTTCGTAAATAGAGCCTCCGGCTAACAAAGCCAGATATAACCTTTCTATCTCAACTAGCAGGCACCGTATTACATCTAAGCGTGACACATCTCTTCCCAGCTCGTCGGAAAGACTGGTAGCGGTGGGTTGAATCTCAGGAAAATCATAAAGCCTGAGGTTAACATTTACCCCAATACCTATTATTGCGTAGTCTACTATGTCTCCCCGCACATTGCTTTCAATTAAAACCCCGCACACCTTCTTCCCGTTAATGAGAACATCATTAGGCCACTTGACCTGCGACTTCAAGCCAGTGACTGCCTCAATGCTATGAATCACAGCTAGAGAAGCTAGCATAATAAGGGAAGGCAGGTAAGCTACGCTAGGGTAGAGAATAACCGACAAAGCAATACTACCCTTAGGTGATAGCCAAACACGCTTTATTCGACCCTTCCCCGCAGTTTGCTCATCAGCAATGATAACCGTTCCTTCGGCTGCTCCCTTTCGAGCCTCTTGTTTTGCCACCTCCATTGTTGAAGCTAGGCTGGGATAGTAGATAACCCTTTGTCCGACAAAACGAGTCTCTAAATTATTGGTAATAGAAGCCGGCGATAAACCATTTCCTACCATTCGCATCCTACCTTGCCTAAATCAAGCCCCGAAATAGCTTGTTTGGGGTTGATAGACAATCTCAGGCTATCTTGACACGAAATTAACCTCAAGGCATAATATAGTTAGCCTAAGCGGGTGTAACTCAGCGGAAGAGTGCTTGCTTCCCAAGCAAGACGTCGTGGGTTCGAATCCCATCACCCGCTCCATTCCCATGAGCCTCGCTAGCCAGAGAATGCCAGGCTCAAACCTGTTACCTTCAGCTTGCCACATAAGTTGTCGGGAAACTTAAAATTTGCTAAACTGGCTTGGATATACGGGCCGTTAGCTCAGTTGGCAGAGCACCTGACTTTTAATCAGGGTGTCACAGGTTCGAGACCTGTACGGCCTAGTCTCACCTTCCTCACCATTTGCTAACGCTTTGCTAACATTGGGTTCGCCGTTTTCATTTCCTAACGATAATATTTGGTCAAACTTGATTGCCGCTTCTTCCTGAAGACCAGGCAACACATGGCTGTAAGTGTCTAAGGTAATACTTACACTGGCATGACCCAACCTCTCAGATACTATCTTTGGATGTATTCCGGCTTTGAGCATTAATGTGGCATGCGTGTGGCGAAGGTCATGTACCCTGAGATGCTTTAACTTGGCTCTTCTCATTATTCTGCGGAATGCCAGTGTGATTGCATTTGGATTTACCGGCTTTCCATCCGGTCGAATAGATACGAAATCATCTTCTTTCATGGTAAGGCCTAACTGGATTCTCAATAGCTTCTGATCGGAGCGATATTCTTTTAGAAGTACTACCAAAGATGGTGGAAGTGAGACAGCGCGTCTGCTGTGCGGTGTCTTCGGCTCTTTTATCACATAGTTACCATTAGCCAGCTTGAATGCTGTTTCAGTTACGTACAGCATTGCTTCATTAAGGTCCAGATTACGCCACCGTAATGCCAGCAATTCACCGCGTCTTAATCCGGTGCATAGTAGGGTAGAAAAGAATACATAGTAATCGGTTTCTCTAGCCGTATCCAAAAATCTTCCGATTTCCTCTGTAGACAATATATTCATTTGCTTTCTAGATGGTCGCGGTGGATCAACAAACTCAGCCACATTTCTAGCTATGATTCCCATCCTAACAGCGTGACGTAGCGTCTCTGATAAGATACGGTGATGATACAGGACGCTTGTAGCTGATAATCCTCCTTTTCCATCAAGCCTTCCGTTTGTCAAAGCTTTGGCGTAATACGTCTGGAGATGGTTCGGGCGTAATTGATTCAAGGTAAAGTGCCCTAATGCCGGTACTAGATGATTACGGACGATATACCCATAACTTTCTTGAGTCCTGGGAGTCGTATTTATACCTGCATAACCATCAAGCCATTCGAGTAACCAATCTCTAACAGCAATCTTGTTAGGCTTAACATAGAGGCCCTTTTCAAGAGAGACAAGCATGTTATTTAGTTCCCGTTGTGCGTCTCTTTTGGTTCCTTTTATCGTATGCCAGTGCTGCTTGCGTTTTCCCGTTTCGGGGTCTTTACCAGCATCTATTACTATTGACCAGGATCCTTTTGACCTTTGTTTAATATGTCCTCTCATAATTAAACCTCCCTTTGTTTGTTATCTAATCTATAATGCGGGACAGATATCGCATTGTGTACGGAGTATTAATGGAATCAATCTTAATTCTTCAAGTAGATCCTCGAGTTCCGATTTCTTGTTCCTCATTATCTCCAATGAATTTGTCATTTGAATGATAACTGAGTCCTTACCCGCTTGTAGATTCCTTATGGCTTGGCGAGCTAATTCACGCACCTCTTCGGCAAGCTTTTGGTCTTCGTATCTCTGTAATTTCCCCAATGTATCACCACTAAAAGTAAGCCTTACTCCTCGTTCGTCCGGAAGTAGCTGAATAAGATTTTCTGCTTTATTAAGTTTCCCATTTAGTATTACCCTGATTATAGCGTCGACGACCCCGTCAGCTATTTCGCTATCAATTATAAGAGCTACATTATCCTTAATAATTTCTCCGAATTGGTCTCCCTGGATGAGGTTATTAATTATCTCTCCAGCTTCTTTTTTAAGTGTAGTTTTACCACTAATCCATATATTCCTGTTGTTTCCCCATTCATCTAGTATTTCCCATTCGATATCCTCTCTAGTATGAGCCTTCAGCGATTGGAGTAGTATTTTATTCTGACGTATTACTAATTCTTTAGAGACGTTGGTTTTAGCCGCCAAAGGATTATTAACTCTATCGATACGGACATCTATCTCTAAAATACCACGCAGTACTTTTTCAAAAGTTCTGGTATCATTTACTGTCGGTTCACCAATAATGGAGACTAACGACTGTGCCAAAGATATCAAGTCTCGCATGTGAGCATGAAACTGCTCTGACGCAACCTGCTGCCGAGCTTCTTTTAATCCATCTAGCGACTTACTTCGAGTGTATTCTTCGTATGCCCGTTTTGCAGATCGACGTGGTATTCCTGTCTCCGTTTGAATCTTCAACCAACTGGCACCGAGCTCTTTGAATTTTATTATTCTTTCGAGTTCTTCCTCAGATATGTACTTCTTTCGCATTTCAAGACCTCTTTTAATGTTTGATATATAAACTATACAATAAATACCAATAATTGTCAAATATTGTAAGCTTGACAGATTATAGCTTCGCTGGGAAAATAGAAATATTAACTTAATGGAAAGACAAACATGGAAAATGATGAACGACTGACCCTTACGGTCAAAGAGACCCAAATAATTCTTGGTCTGAGCCGAAGTCTGGTTTACCAGGCGATTGAAACCGGTGAGATCCCCTCGGTGCGGATTGGAAAACGAATCCTGATTCCAAAAGCTGCTCTATATCGCTTACTCGAAGCCACTGTTAGTAAAAAATAAAACTGATTTATCTGGCTACTTTTTGATGGAAAAAATTTTATATATGATGAGTATTTTATCTATTTATTATATGGAGTTTATGAAAACAAAATTTTATCAATCGGAGGAACTAGATACAAATAACACGTATTTCTTAGCAGAAAAAATAAGTTCCATCCACTTGTTATCAACTACTTCATATCATTTGTTGCCAGTAATATCTGATGGAAGGGAAGGGTTTTAAACTATGTCTGTTAGGTTATCGCAGCAAAAAATAACGAGATTACTTAAATACTATTTTGCCGGAATGACACAACCTTTTATCGCTCAAAAATTAGGCATAGATCAGAGTAGTGTTTCTCTATACGCCAAGAGATTCAGCGAAAGAGCAGCTGAGATTGGATTATTAAAAACTGCAAAGGAGTATAACGTGTACAAAGAAGTAAGTGAATTAAGGAATTTATCAGTAGAGATGCATAAGCTTAACCTCACCTCTAATGATGCCAAAAAAGGGACTGGGATCATTCAAGCTTTTGCTAGGTTGAACGTAGCACCTGAACAGCATTCAGAGTTAATTAAAGTATGTAAAAAGATTAACGATCCTGAATTCATCAAGACAGCACTTGAACTCGTAAGGGTTGAGAAGAGAGAGAATATTAGCTATGAGGGAGTTATCCTTAAGTTTGAAACTATCCACTCCCAGCTCCTTTTGAAGCAAAACAAACTGACTCGTACTCAGACGCAACTCAATATAATTAACAGGTCCATAGCCGAGAAAAGAAGGGAGTTAGACAGTGCTAATACCCTGCTGAAACAGGTGCAGGAAAATGCTAGGATTAAAAGAGAGAGCTTAGAGAGAGATTACGAAGCCAGGAGGCAGCAACTTCATGTTTACCAAGGGGAATTAGAGACTGTGGCGGAAGTAAAGGCAGTATTGAAAAGAGACGATCTGGATATTGAGACCTTCGCACTAATTGTAAAGGAATATCGGAGCGGTACTCAGCAGGTTCAAGGGATCTTGATCAGAAGGGATTTTGAGAAACATCACTCTTTTAGGAAATCCCTTGAGGCCATCATAAATGAGGTGGCGGGTAAGAAGCAAGAATCCGCTAGGCTCACGAATAAGAATTTAGAATTGAACCAACTCAATGACAGGGTTATCACTGAAACTGCACAGAACGAAAAGAAATCTGTAGACGCCTCCTTTGAATTGAGTCAACTATTAATTAGAATCAATAGATTAAGACGGCAGTATGAACTGTTTCAAGGATTTCTGGCAGTTCTTCTTAATTCACCTTCAGCAAATGGTCCGATAGAATCTCTAATTGCTACACTTCATCAAATAGTCAGAGTTTGGTGGTACTCTTCGGCAAGTATCGAAGAGCGAATTGGCCATTTCATGAAGTATGTGTTCGGGGACTATCTGCAATCTTATAAATGCGATCACTGTGGTGGCTCGAGATTTATGGTCAGTCGGGGAGCGGATAAGGCCTATACATATTACCGTCCTTATTGTCCGATATGCCATGCTTCAAACTGGGTCAAACCGGACGACTCATTCTTAAGAGCAATGGTATCGGAAGAACAGCTTGAAAACACATACAAAGCTGAACAACTAATGGAGCAAAATGGAACACTACTGAAAATCATTACTGTTCTTAAACCTTTTCACGTGCTAATTGGTATGCCATGTGAGGTATGCCATCAAAAAATAAACGATTGGACTGAAGATAAAGTAATACGTTTTGCTACTGGGCTGACTTGGGCGCATGAAGAATGCCGGAAGACTCTTACCGGAAGAATGAAACAATTGGGAATAATTAGTAATTATATTCCAAGAATTGAAGAGAAACCTTCTCAAACAAAAGATGAGGAAACTGAAAAGAAAAAAGGGAAATCAGATAAACCACAAGCTAAGAAGGAGCAACCAGTGATTAAGCTCACCTGGCCGGGATGGTAAAATAATAAAATCACGTATATTATTTTTCGGTGTGTAAAAATAGTTCCTTTTTCACCCTCTATCGCCAGGTGTGACCGTTAGGCGTAAGAATCAGCGGACCTTTTTATAGTGGCTGTTAACCGCTAGGTTGTAGGTTCGAGTCCTACCCGGGGAGCCAACTTTCTTTTATCCTCTGCCTATCGCTACCCACATCTCAACTAGCTTCATTCCAGCTTTATCTTTTTCCAGGATGACCTTTGAAGAAGGAAACAGCTCACAATAATAATAAACCATATTCGCTACCAAGATATTTATCAGGCTCACAGCTGGCCCCATTAGTACGCTTTCTTCATGTTTCTCATATGCTAATTTAGTCTGAAGAACACTCAGGCTACTAGAGTGAGCAACTCCACATAAATGACGGTATACATGTGAGGCTAAGAGTCCTCCCAAGTCAGCTTCCTCAGCTATCTTTGTCCAAGATTGCAACCTCCACGTGCCCTTTAATATACGCTTCCTAGTCTTCTCTCCCAAACTTTGGAAACTACTATTTGACTGTAACTTCTCAGACAGTTTTTGGATGACCTGTTTATCTTTCGCTAGAGTCCCTTTCTGCTCCTCCGTAGTTGCAGGAAAGTCCTTTCTATCCATGACACCAGCTAATCTATAAGACCAAAAATTAAAATCTTTATCTTCCGGAGTCTCTGATATGGAAAAGACATAGTGGAAAGTTAAGAATGCCTCAAAGGCTGCTCTCGAAAGTACATCAAGTGATGATATACCGCTTATGGCGATAGCTCCAGATGGGAGAACCAAAGAAGTACGGCCCCCTGATATTTTGAGAACAAAGAAGGCATGGTCATAGAATTTATTAGCTAAACCCTCGGCATACCACTCACTTTCAGTAGCAGCTCCCGTATTTGCGCCAATTACTCTGCCGAGAACATCTAGTAATTTCATACATTGTATCTGTTCTTTACTTGCCATTCTCTCAACTCATCCCTGGTAATAATTATACCCCACAAGCCCCATGTCGCGAAACGGGGCTCACCAGACCTCCCGCGAGTGCCATGCGCCTCACGGCCCAGCCTTCGCGCGCTTCCCTATTGGGCGGAGAGCCATGTTGAGAATCTGGGGCTCTACTCAGCTTATCACGTAAGAAAGCTTGTTGCGAAGCTCCTAAATCTTAATGAAAACGGATTTGGCGGGCTTCAGATATTATGTAAATGATTCTTCATTGATTTACTATTCATAGTGACGTACACTTCAAAGAAGGAAATGTTAAGCTCACATTCTGTCTAAGGACATTTCAAATGGGAAGTAAAAAGAAGAAACGCATCAAATCAAAAATCTTTAGCGACCATCAGAAAATTGGCAAAACACTTATACCGCCACTTCGCCAATATATAGGAGATAATTCTACAGTCTCTTGGGTTGACCAAATTCTTCCTGAGTTAATATGGATGGCAATAATTATTGAAAGCTTGGGTGTAAAAAGAGGCGTAGAGATTGGCGCTAGCATTGCCAAGTCTGCCAACACCATTCTACCGAAAGAATTCTTCTCATTTGCCTCGTCATTTGATCTTCTAGATAACGAACAAAAAAAGAAATTAATGCAGCTACTAAAACATGAGAACTGTTTGGATGAACTACGCAGCTCTCTTAAATCTTTTCTTCAGTTATACCCAGAGTGCCCTCTCAAATTCTTGGGTGACAACTCAGAGCAGTCCATTGAAATTCAAACTGTTATCGATTTTAAACAAATATTGGCAAAATACTTTAATCGTCGTGCACAGCCGGCAATGATTATTCAGGCTAATGTGGTTTATTTTATTGGCATATGTGGTAAGCTACACTTTTCCTCTAAGGTTCAAGTTCCCAACCTCGAAGCCATAGTCTCTGATTTTGATTCTGATGAGAGCAAAGGAGCTTGTGCTAGGGTGAGGGCATTTGTGAATGGATTTATGGGGACTACCAGTGAGAAGATATCTGATCATTGGCCACGTTATTTCTGGAATCGGGGTATTGAAATTGACCCTCCCGCGCCAATTCCTCAGGAAACTAGCAAGTTAGAAATCAAGCTCCCAGAGAAGATAAGTCGTTTTATTGAGCTCGCTGATCTCGGCCTCAGCGAAAGATGGAGTATGCTGCCAAAAGATATATATGAGAACCATCAATGTGAAGTAATAGGAGCACTATTGGCACGCCAAGTTACACTTGCAAAAAGAATGGCCAGAAATCCTGAATTTTGTGATGTTCATATTGGCCCCATCATGCTCAGAGTTATGATAGATAACCATATCACACTCGCCTGGATTCTCAAAGACCCTGCCGCAAGATCAAAACTCTTTGTCCTTCATGGACTTGGTCAAGACAAATTGTTTCTTGAGCATCTCAAGGCAGAAGCTGAAGATGGTAGCAACCCAGATCTCCAAAACCTTATTGAAGCAAAGGAAAGATGGATTAATAATCAACAGTACTCTTTTTTAACGACTGTTAACTTAGGTAGCTGGTCCGGATTGAACACTCGTGACATGGCAGAAGAAGCAAATTGTTTAGATCTGTACAGATATGCTTACACTCCATTCAGCTCCTGCGTTCATAATATGTGGAATCATGTCGGCAGGCTAAATGTTGACCAGTCGGGGAATCCTCTCCATAAATCCTTCTTGTACCTTGTGACCCGGAAATGGAGCCGGAATTCGACTTACTACTCAATTGTGCGAAATATCTTGAGAAATCATTTCGCATCGTTGATGAGACATTTGGCCTTCAATGTAATACTTTATTGCCATATGACTATTGGTTTATTCAAGCTGATGTGGAGTCTACCGAACACATTTCAGAGAATACTGAATCACCCGGTTCATCATCCGAAGAAACCTAACAATTCCTAAAAACCCAGCCTTCGCACACTTCTCTATTGGACGAAGGACCACGTTGAGAATCTGGTCTTCTTAAATAGAAAGCGCCTAATCCTATCCTTTCCTGCTCTATCACAGCAAATACTCTAAGAAAATGGACCATAATGACCAATAACCGGGGGGTTAACAGCCGCGATAAAAAGGTCCGCCGAATCCCATGCCTGTTGCTTACACTTGGAATTACGGAGTAAAAAAGGAACGATTAAGCGTGCGGAATGTGATTACAGAATTGGAATTGGGGTGAGGTTAGAGTTTGTAAAGATGGGTAGCAAAGGCTAGCAGACCGTTGAAGACCTGCTAGCCTTCCTCTTGTGCGAGATTATCTTCCCCCGCATTTCACTGTGTGCTCCGTGGTTGGGATTCACTGCATCAGTGCTTAATATGCAATGAGGTTGGGAACAGCAAGTCACTTCTCTAATAGACTACTCTAGGGAATCTTCTTGACCAGTTCCCCAAACTGTTGCACGTCAAATGCCTTGAGCGTGGTAGTTCTCACGTTGCCAAGTGACCCCAGAGTCAGTAGAAATGTCATACCAGCTTCATCGTTGGGGAATTCAGCGACAGCAACGTAATCATACTCCCCCATAACTGTGTAGAAGTCAACCAGCTTACCTCCCAGTGCCCCCATTCCAGCTACCGCTTGTTCCAGCCTCTGCGGTGCATTCTTAATATCCTTAATACCCTGTTCTGTTAGCTTCATCAACGCAACGTATCTGGGCATCGTATGAAACCTCCTTTCAAATGTCATACAGCCCCTCAGTATCAACTTCAGGGCTAAAGGGTACCTGTATTGTGCATAGGCACCACCTCCCTGAATTTGTTTACCCAAGCTAAATAAAGAGGGCACCGGTCACCGCCCGTGCTACTTAGCAGTTCCAGTACCCTTTACTTCATGTACACTCCTCTTTAACTTGTGTCAGATGATGGTCAGGTTGAAGTCATGGCATATATGAGAATCAGAGTACAGTCCTTCACTGAGAGTCTGTCAATATAAAAAAGGAACGATAATTTAACCCTTCCCTTATGGAAAGATAACAAATATTATTTATCGGAAAAGTTGATACAATGTAAAGAAGGTTGGACGATCGAGTTCTGTTATCTTTGTCCGAAGGAATAAAATAGCTGAGAATTATCGTAGTCTAGAATGCCAGAATTTTGCTTCCCTAACGATTACACTAGCCACTTCATCAGGATTGGAAATCCCATGCTGAGTAAGGACGGTTGACAGCGTAGCTACCATACCATCATTGGAAAGTAATCTTAAGGGAGGATTTCCCAATTCTCCTTCAATGAGCGATTGGTTTTTGTGAATAATTTCTAATTCATCCAGAGATAAGATATCTGAAGCTAGCCAAGCAATATCACCACTTCTGACAATATCACTTAATGCTATCTTGCTAATCTGTTCTTCTGTAAATATGTCTTCAACACTAAGAACTTCTCCCAAAGTACGATGTAGAGTCCGCGTTTGTATATAAGGTAAATTAGAATTCCAAAAAGCCTTTTTTCTTAGGTCTAGTAAAACCAGAAATTTAAGTTTACAATATCGCCCTTTTAATATTTCGCTATCAAACCATACTTTAAGGTCATTACTGTTTTTAATGTTTTTTGGGACTTTAGCAGGTGGTATTAAAGAATCACTCCCACCTAGGTACTTTACATTGTACCGCTCCAGTTCTGTCCGTATAAAATGGGATTCTCGGAGCCGTCCTCTGGGGGTTAGTTCTTTTTGGCTTGCGTAAGAGATTAGTATGGCATTTAATGGTTTGTCATATTTACTAATGAGCTTGTCAGTAGATATCCCGCTTCTTTTCAATGCTCGTACAATATGATGCTTCTCTTTCGCACGCCTTTTTTGTTCTTTCTTAAGCAGCTCTATACTCTTATCTTTCTCCGCTAATCTTCCTTCCAATGCTTCTATGATTTGGTCGGTCTTCCTTGCTCTAAAGAAAAACCGATTAAGGATGTTATTTACTACCCAACTAACGATAGCACCGAATAAATATTCCATAGCGTTATGGTACCGCTTATACAAGTAGTGTCAAGCGTATCCCCCTTGGCTCATGTTAATACTATTATACCACTTTCAATTTTCATACTAGCCACAATTACTCCAAATTAACTCACTTTGAAGAAGCTAATGGACAGGTATAAAATAGAAAGCAATACGACAAACTTGAAGTCTTACAATCGAGAGTAAAGATATGCTGCATGAAATATGCCCGGTTCAATTTATTGAAGGAATGAATGAAGGCGAAAAATGGGACTACAAGCGTTCTATTCCTTTGAAATCATTCGGAACTGTCGCTATAGCATATAGTCCAACGGCCGACTATTGTCTAACTAAGGTAAGTATCTGTTTTGGACATAACTTACAGCCAAATGACTCTAATCCTATGCGCATTATCTTGTACTCAGAATATAAAGACAATCCTAGCGATATCCTTCTTGCAGAAGGAGAATCATATATTACGAATTATAATGCAGGAACGCCAGTTCGTTGTTGGCAAGAAGCAGAACTCACTCCCGTAGTAGTCACTCGTAGAAACAAATACTGGTTAAGTATTGTTCCAAATGATGTTGATATTCATCTTCTTACTGCAACTGATGGTACTGATACTCCAATTTACTATTACGCGAATAACGAATGGTCACCTTCTGTTGATTTCGATGATTGGAAGTGTATGGTCAAATTCTACGGTAGGATGTTGCCCGCGATTGGATAAGGAATATAAACCTTGAACGAACCATTTCGACTGCCGTGTTTAAGAACTAGATATTGATGCATAATACGTAAAATAAGATATATTATTTTACGATAACGGCAGTAGCTCTAACTTAAAGAGTGGTATCCTTTATGGGGGCAGGTCACAACCATAATAAAAAGCTATATCGGTATTTCTATCATTACTGTAGTGCCTTTGCCTGGCTCAGATTCAATTTTTATACTGCCATTTAGCAGGCGCACCCTCTCCTCCATTCCAGCAAGACCAAGCTTACCTGTACGAACTAAGTCCACTAAACTTCCTGATAATTTGAATCCTTTACCATTATCACTAACAGATACTCTTGTTTTGCCTTCGCCAAATTCTACCTTGACCTCAGCTTTTAAGGCTTGGGAATGCCTCTCAATGTTTCTTACAGCTTCCTGAACGATTCGGAAGAGCGTGAACTCTGCTTCTGGTGACAAGCGTCGCTCGGCACCGACCACTTTCAAATCTACCTTTATGCCACACTGTTCCCTTGACTCACTAACCAGCCAGCGTAGTGTTGCCAACAATCCCAAATCATCCAACATGGGTGGTCTCAGGTCTTGACTGAAGCGCCGCAAGTCCTGCAAAACCTTACTAATCTGTTTGCCTAAGTCTTCTAAGAAGGAGACATTGTCCGCCGGCAGGTTCGTATTAGCTCGAACAAAGTTGTCCACCTGGCGGGTAAGGGCATAGAGAGCCTGAGCGGTATCATCGTGAAGCTCTCGGGCAATACGCTTGCGTTCTTCTTCCTGAGCCCTAGTAATCTGCTGGAGATAATAGCGCAAGTTGTTTTGTGCTGAATTTAGTTGTGCTAATGCTGCTTCGGTCTTCCCCTTTTCCTTCACTAGTGTCCAACTCCACAATGAGACTAGCACGCCTACCAGGATAACACCCACAATTTCCACTATGGCATCTGTAGGAGCAGGTGAGATTAAAATAGCTCTGGGTAGCATAACAAGCAATGCAGTAAAGGAGGTGCCTAAGCCCCCAGTTAGCCCAAAGACGTAGGTACAATAGATTATGGGTAGCAGAAAAAGAATGCGGTCCAAGGTATGTCGAGTTAGACCGAAGTGGAAACTAGGTTCGGTTGTGCCTACGATACCCATCAGTTCGGCGTAGTGAAGCACGCTACAGAATATGAACAAAGCTAGGATCAGCCAAAAATGACGGCTACGTATAATTCTCATGGCGAAACCTCAAAATGCTGAGTTCCTCAGAGGTCTTCCAGGGTAAACCACCCCCTTTTCAGGCTATATAACACTGCCTCAGAGCGGGAGCCCACTCCCAGTTTGTTAAAGATACTCCTCATATGGGCTTGAACAGTGCGCTCGCTGATAAAGAGAGTCTTACCGGCATTCTTATTGCTCATGCCTTTAGCTGCGCTCTTGAGCACTTCCATCTCACGTTCACTCAAGACTTCTACGGATGTGGCCGATGCTGGCCCAGTAGCCGGAGAGCTAAAGTGGCTAATTAACTTGCGAAGGACTATAGGGTGAAGTATCTGCTCTCCGGCATAGACCGCTCGGACAGCACTAGTCAGCTCATCGCCGCTGACATCTTTCAATAGATAGCCAGCGGCGCCTGCTTCCAGCAGACTGAAAATGTATTCGTCATAATCATAGCCAGTGAGGACAAGTACTATAGTCAATGGCAGGAGAGCCTTAATCTGCTTGGTAGCTTCGATGCCACTGAGTTTAGGCATAGCGACATCCATGATAATCACATCGGGTTTAAGCTGATTGGCCAATCGAACTGCTTCCTCACCATCGCCAGCCTCGCCGATAACCTCAAGATCCTGTTCACGTTCTAGAAGCTGGCGGGTGCCTTGTCGTACCACAACATGGTCTTCAGCGAGCAGAATCCTGATTCTATCCATAATGTGCCTTCTCATTACAATCATAATCTATCCCATTCATATCTTCAACTCTTTAACTCTTTAGCTTATAGCTCTTACAAGAGCACCCCATAGGTGGAAATGCCTACGCATAAAGGATTAGCCGAAAATGGGCATTAAGGCGGATGGCATCAGTTTCCTGACATGGTTAAATAGAGGTGGAGAACAGAAATAAAAGGGAAGGGAGGAAAGAGCAATGAGAATGAGAATAGGTAGCGTAGTCGAAATTAAAAAGTATGATGCAGTGCCAGGGGTTGTAGGTGAGTACGCGGAGATAGTAGACCTGCAGATGCAAGAATTTGAGAAATATCGTGTATATCCTATATTCGCCAAGATCCTCTTTGGCGAACAGAAAGGCAAGATTTACGGCTTCCAATATGATGAGGTGGCAGAGCCGGCTCTCGGTTGCTGGGAAGAAAAGATGCCATGTTGGGAGATGTTACGTTGTCCGGAAGCGATAAGAAATGAGTGCCCAGCATTTAGGTATCGGTCTCTACTCTGCTGGGAGATAGAGGGGACATACAGCAAGCTTTACGATTACGGGGCAAAAGGCGACAGCATTGATATCTGCCAAGGGTGCCGAGTTTACAAGAGGTGGAGCCACGGCGAGTCGATACAGATAAAGCTATTCGGCAAGGGACTCAATGCTCCTCGCTACTCCAGCGTAAAAGGATCCCCCTCTTTACGAGCTAGTAGTTATCCATCACAATAATAGGAGGCAGAGCAATAGAGAATGAAGCGCGCCCACGAGAAGAG
Source organism: Dehalococcoidia bacterium (assembly GCA_030615965.1). Taxonomy (GTDB): domain Bacteria; phylum Chloroflexota; class Dehalococcoidia; order GIF9; family AB-539-J10; genus RBG-13-51-36. The sequence continues at coordinate 18,070 of JAUWYE010000010.1, forward strand.
GCTGGAGTCGGGTATGCTAGCAGAGTCTTCAGGCAAATTCAGGAGATAATTGACGATACCGGGGGGCAAGCTGGTGCTCTCATTCGGGTTTTACAACAAGCACAGGGACTAATTGGCTATCTCCCTGTGCCGGTGTTAAAGATTATCTCTAGGGACCTAAAGGTCCCCATTAGTGAAGTATACGGGATAGTCAGTTTCTATCACTTCTTTGCTATGGTGCCCAAGGGTAAGCATGTTATCCAGGTCTGCATGGGCACCAGCTGCTATGTTAAGGGAGGGCAGAGGCTCCTCGATGCCTTGAAGAAGGAGCTGAACCTTGAGCCTGAGGAGATTACTCCTGATGGCAGATTTTCCCTGGAAACCGTCCGCTGCTTGGGTTGCTGCGGACTATCTCCAGTGATGGCCATTGGTGATGATGTTCATAGAAAAGTCAAACCCAGCAAGCTAAAGGATATCCTGAGCTCTTACGAATAGGAGAAATGTGAAGTGAAGCGGCTTACATCAGTAAAAGAGTTACAATCTTTAAGGGAGCAAGCTCAAGCAAGGCTGGCAGAGCTTGAGAAGAAGATTCAGGTCAAGGTTCATCTGGGAACGTGCGGTATCGCTTCAGGGGCAAATAAGGTTTCGGAAGCCTTTGTTCGTGAGGTAGAGCCCCGTAAGCTATCAGATGTGGTTATATTGGAGGCGGCGTGTATAGGGCTCTGCGGACGCGAGCCGGTGGCTACGGTTATTGACCCCAAAAACGGAAAAACAATCTATTGTGACCTTGATGAGAACAGGGTTCCCCGAATTGTTGAGGAACACCTTGTAGGAGGGAAGCCAGTTAAAGAATGGACATTGGCTCTGGATGCGCCCTTGCTTAAGCTTCAAGAGATTAGGGTGATGCATAACCAAGACCTCGACCCAATGGATATTGAGCAGTATATTGCTAGGGATGGTTATCAAGCCCTGGCCAAGGTCTTGACCAAGATGAAACCAGATGAGGTCGTTGATGAGGTTGGAAAATCGGGGTTGCGAGGGCGGGGAGGAGCAGGTTTCCCTACAGCTAGGAAGTGGAAGTTCGTTTGCAGCGCGCCCAGTGGAGAGAAATATGTAGTTTGTAACGGAGATGAAGGAGACCCCGGCGCTTATATGAACCGGGCAGTCCTAGAAGGTAATCCCCATTCGGTCATCGAAGGGATGGCAATCGGAGCCTATGCCATAGGAAATGTTCGCCAGGGCTATTCCTATATCCGAGCTGAATACCCACTTGCCATTGAAACCTTAAGCCATGCCATTGCCCAGGCGCGAGAATATGGGCTTCTGGGTAAGAATACCCTGGGGACCGGTTTTGAGTTCCACATAGATATCTTCCCCGGTGCCGGTGCTTTTGTCTGCGGAGAGGAAACTGGTCTCTTGCACTCTATTGAGGGAGAAAGGGGAAATCCACGGCAAAGACCCCCATTTCCAGCGAATGTAGGCGGAGGACTTTTTGGCAAGCCTACCACCATCAATAATGTAGAGAGCTGGTCAAATATCCCCCAGATTATTTTTAGGGGGGCTGATTGGTTTGCCTCCGTTGGCAACGAGAAAAACAAGGGCACAAAGACCCTGTGTTTGGTGGGGAACGTAAATAACACCGGGCTGGTGGAAGTTCCGCTAGGTATGACACTGAGTAAAGTAATATTTGATATTGGTGGTGGAATACCAGATGGGAAAAAATTTAAGGCAGTACAGCTGGGTGGTCCTTCGGGAGGGGTTATTCCTATAAAGCATGTCAATACTCCCATTGATTATGAAGCTATTCCATCCCTGGGTGCAATTATGGGCTCTGGTGGTGTAGTAGTAATGGATGAAGATAGTTGCATGGTAGATATAGCTAAATTCTTCCTCCAATTCACTAGGGACGAATCTTGCGGCAAGTGCACCACCTGTCGGGCTGGTATTCCGAAGATGTTGGAGATTCTAAACAAGATCAGCCAAGGTGAAGGAACGATAGAAGGCCTGGATGTCTTGGCAGAATTAGCTGAGATGATTGCTGCAACATCGCTTTGTGGTTTAGGGCAAACCAGCCCAAATCCAGTTCTAACCACACTACGGTACTTCCGCGATGAGTATGAAGCTCACATAAAGGATAAAAGGTGTCCAGCACGAGTTTGCTCAGCGCTAGTTACCTATCATGTTCTTCCCGACAAGTGCCAGGGATGTGGTATATGTCTTCGGGAATGTCCAGTGGGGGCGATATCCGGCGGTAAGAGGCTAGTTCATGTTATCGACCAGGACAAATGTATCAAATGCGGCACCTGTCTGGATGTTTGCCCGCCCCGTTTTAGTGCGGTGACGAAGGTTTCTGGAAAGGAGTGATATGCCTGCTATTGCGGAATTGAAGGATAGGTAATGAGTGAGATAACTTTGACAATCAATGATAAGAAAGTTAAGGGAAAGGAAGGAGACACTGTTCTTGAAATTTGCCAAGCTAATGATATTGATGTGCCTACTCTCTGCCACCTTGAAGAATTAAGCGACGTTGGTGCCTGCCGAATGTGTGTGGTGGAAATAGAAAGGGAGAGGAGACCGGTGCCAGCCTGCACCTATCCCGCCAGAGATGGATTGGTGGTGAAAACCGACACCGAGCAACTGGAGAAATATCGACGGCTTATCCTGGAGCTTATGTTATCTGAACATAAGCATGATTGCTCAGATTGCGAGAGCGATGGCCACTGTGAGTTACAAGGCCTGATTAACCGATATGGGATTGATAAAACACGTTTCCCAGTTACTGAGTCCATTGAGCCAATTGATGATTCCAGCGACGTGATAATATGGAATCCGAATATATGTATTCTTTGCGGGCGATGCGTCCGTGCCTGCGTTGAAATTTCCAAGCATCAGGTATTAGATTTTGCCCATCGAGGCGATAAAACAGTCGTTACCGCGGAGATGAACGAGCTATTGGGCGAGAGTAGCTGCTATTCTTGTGCAGCTTGTGCTGAGGCTTGTCCTACTTGGGCAATAAATCCAAGCCGCATCCTTGCCTCCGTAAATGAGAATCTTTGCTCAAACTGTGGCATCTGTGTAGCTGTTTGCCCCTATGAAGCTATCAATATAAATAAGGAGAAGAAGGTAGCTGAGATCAATAAGGATCTTTGCAAATTCTGCGGCACCTGCTGTGCTACTTGCCCTTCCCAGGCTATCGTACAATACGCCTTTACAAACGAGCGGATGTTTGCGGAGATTAATGCTGCCTTGGCGATTGAGGTGGAGGCAATTGGTGAAGGATGATTACGTTTAAAGTGGCCCTGACTAAAACTGGCAAACCTATGGTTGAAGTATGGCGTGATGATATATTCATTGCCGGTATCCTTGAATATAAAGAGGGGAACATGCGACTGATAAGTGGATATTATAATGGTCTTCAAAGTGAGCCTAGTTTGCCTCCCAGTGTGAAAATGAAATTCTCTGAAGAACAAGGCAGAGCGAAGGGGACTTAAAGGGGGTGAATCCAGTGGCAGAAAAGGCTTTCATTCTAATTGAAACAGTGGTGGGTAGAAATAAGGAGGTGGTTACTGCTCTTAAGCAACTAGAAGGGGTGAAATCGATTGATACTGTAACTGGGCCCTATGATGTTATTGCTACAATAGAAGGAGAAACCTTCAACGATATCGGCGACTTGGTCACTGCTAAAATTCACCCTATCGATGGTATTTCCAGAACGGTGACCTGTTTGGCAGTCGACCGATGATCCGTAAACGGTTCGCCTGGTTAGCGATATATCTTAACTTTCCCCTGTGGATAGCGGTAATTATTTTAGCCGTTTTTGAAAGCTGGGACACAGTCATGATAATAGTTGGGTGCAATGTAGCCTTGCTGTTAACCAGCCGTATTTTGTTTAAAGAGGACAGGCAGTGAAGGTTAAACTCAGCCTCGAGATACACGAATGGGCAACATTTAGCCACAATGTGTGATTTCTTGAACTGGTTCTGACCAAATCTTTGGTAGAGACGGGGATACAAATTCATGATAGCAATCCTCTTTCGCTAACTGAAAAGCAGTGGAGAGCCATGCCTGTGAGATCGGTCACATATTATTGCAGAAAACTATACAAGGATTATGATTGTTGCTCGCTAATAGTGAATACGTTTCCACTCATTTCGGTACTAAATGGCTCTCTGGAGACACCGAAGAATAACTTATCCGGAAGATGACCTTTGAATACCACATATGCCGATGTGGAGGCAGAGAGCGCATTGCCAGATCCTACGAAGTCCATTTGAATGCCTGCTACTTCAAGCGCTCTGCCTTCGATACTAGAGATCTTCATACCTGAAATTCCACCCCCATTTGCAGGCCCAGAGCCCCACGAAGAAGGGTGAGGGCCATTGGCTGCGAAGGCGATTCTCCAGTAGGTCAACTCCCCGAATCGAGGTCTGAATTCGATGGCAGTTGCGTTTGGATCTCCAAGATAATTCTTATGTATCTTGATTACCAAAGGTGACTGTTCTCGTGGCGAGATCCGCGGTGGCTGCCCAAGAGTTGCGGCGCGAATCTCTTCTACCCAGTCCGGATTGGCTAGATTGACACACAGGCGGATTCGAAGTGCGAGTGGCACGTCTCTGATGGAAACCTGATGTAAAAGCCCGATAAGAGGAAATTCTTCGCCTTGTGTCTCTAATGCTCGTTGCAGAGCGTAGCCTAATTCCTCTAGGCATGCAGCGCTAGAAAGGCTTTGTGGAGTAATCAGATATGCCCAACCTGACAATGGTTCCTCAGTGATCTTCCTCGCAATCTGTGACCAAAGTTTTCTGCCGGGGACAAGAGCAATCTTGTCATAAATTGCAGGTATACCCGCCTTCTCTAATTCCTGTATGAGGTAATCGAAGTCTCCTTCGTCATTGTCAGCCCAGGAATAGGTTATCCATAATGGATTTGTCACTTCGCTGATGCTCACCTTCCCTTGATTCATTGTAACCTTTACTGTGTCAGGCTTCAAGCCAAACACAAAAAGCGCTAGCCTGTTGAAGCCATCGTCCCTGAATTTCACGGTGCAGAATGAGAAATGGTTGGACTCGCTGTGTAGTTGATGGATTATCGGTTACACGAGGACATGTAACAATTCGTCTAATTGTTACTCACGATAAATCGAAAAATAAGATACGTTATCTTTTAACTCAAAGTCTACTCACCAACAACTCGTTAGGCATAGCAACAGGGTTGTTATTAGGCTGTTAGGCGTAGATACTGACATGGCACCAACAGCCGTTAGGCTTGCCAACAACGGCCAATAACAGTTGTTAGGCGTGGGCAAGCCTAACAGAATTGTTACCGAAATTCGTGATTCTAGCGCGAATGGTCCTTCTGACGCACAGAAAACCGCCAACAACAACTAGAAAATAGGTGAAATTAGCTTCGTTATTGGGCTTTTCCTTTTGTTGTTGGTAGGTCGTGTTAGTGCATCGCGGCACATCCAGCCCAACGAAGCTCCATCTATGTGAAATAGGTCTTTACATGGAAATAACGTATATTATCTTACTCAAATTGACAGCCTGGTATGTTATGCTAGATTCGAGTCCTAATGAATATTTATAGGCATAAATTTGCAACCCTTTTCTGTAACAGTTATTACTAGCTATAGCGAGACTGCGGGATAACACTGTGAAACACTGAACAATAACAACTCTGCAACACCGTGGAACAACTCTGTAACACCGTGGAACAACTCTGTAACAATGTGAAACAACCCTGAAACAACTCCGTAACACCGCATAACAACTCCGTAACACCGTTATAACACTCAATAACATGTTATAACAGCGAAACACTGAAGCCTAACAATGTTAATAACACTGTTATAACAGCGAAACAGTTAGCCTTAATAACAAGAAACATAACAAATGTTGTAACAACGAAATAGAAGCTATTTTACTGTAATAACAGAGTTGTTGCGTATTGTTGTTGCAGGTTGTTGCACTATTCGCTGTTACCAAGCCTAACTGTTCGTTAGGCTTGAATTAGGCTTCAGGAAGAATAACGCATCTTATTTTTCGATTTATCGTAAGTAACAATTAGATGTTTTGTTCAGTGATGGGCATTGGCTCTGACATTCCTCCGGTTTTCCTTGACCTTAACAGAGCAACAGTGTTCCTACCTGCTCTCTTTATGATATTATCTATGTATGAAGGTAAGCAAAGGTGAAGGAGGAGGGAATGACAATGGATAAGAAGAAGAGCTTGCTTGAAGTTCTTAAACAAACTTTGACGGATGAGTTCAACAAAGGTCTGATTGAGACTTAAGGAACTAACAATAGCTGGTTTCCATGGATTCAAGCTACCGAAGACTATCCCTCTGGATACCGATATTGTAGTCATTCATGGCTCGAATGGAAGCGGCAAGAGTAGTATAGTTGAGGCACTCGAGTGGTTATTGCTCGGAGACATGTCACGCCATGAGTGTGCAAGTAGCCGAAGTGGATATCGAGACGACTACTTGCGCA
>JAUWYE010000002.1 GCA_030615965.1 Dehalococcoidia bacterium
GGAGCAGAGGCGGTGATACTTTGGTGGAGATATCAGATTCACCGTGACAGAAAGGCGCTGGATTTGTTGCTGGAATACAACAAGGAAGACGTGGTTAATCTGATAACATTGAGGGGGAAGCTAGAAAGGTTCGGATGTGGACCCCGCTGAGGAAAGCGGTTAAAACAGATTTTGCTATCTCGCTTTGCTTAATCTTCATCCCATGGAAAAGATTCATCATAGCAATAGAGGTCGTTGAAGGCTTCGGTAATTTCGTATTTGTCTAGTTCAGAATCAGAGTGTGCCTTGGGAGGCCCGAACCAGGAATGCCAAGAAGAAAGTTGAGCAGGTGCTTGGGACTCTATCCTCCGCCACTCCCCGTCGTGATACCAATCCTCTATCAGGAAGGCATGTCCATATTCCTCATCATCAACACCAAGGGCGACATATACCCGCTCCGCATCAATGCCATAGGCTCTAAGGAGGGAGCACAATAAAATAGAAAAGTCCTCGCAATCCCCAGTGCTGTAGGACAGGGTTTCTTCGGGGGTTTGCCAATAGTCCTCACCCCATCGCTCTTCATCAGACATATATTCTATATTAATATAGACCCAGTCTCGGATATCATCAAAGCCAACTTGAGAAGGTTCGTATGGGGAGTCACCGAGGATACCTTGCAAAGTTCCCTCAACCCATGGGCATTCGGGCGTGACGTAAGACTTAAATTCAAACCCCGTCGTCGGAAGCCCATGAGCAGTAGGCGAGTTTTCGGGGTAAATGACGCAGCTGACGCAACTCAACCCAGACACGATGAGCAAGCCAAGCGCGGCTCCACAGGCTAAAGGGATTAAAAAGCGCTTTTTCATACCCAAGCCCCCGGTCATTTTAAGTAATAATTTAGTTTTTCCAAAACCCGAATACGATTTACCACTCAAAGGGACATAAGTCCCACTGCCGGGCTTGGAAATATTACTTTCTCTTGACCACTGACTTCACCGACTCTTCAATGTCCCTGGCGGTCAATCCGTATCTTTGAAGCAGTTCCTCAGCTTTGCCTGACAAAGCATACCTGTCACCAAGGTTGACGAATTCCATAGGCACTGGCTTCTCTCTGGCTGTCGTTTGGGCAACTCGGCTGCCTAGACCACCCTGGGCTAAGTGCTCTTCAGCAACAACAATTGCGCCCGTCTCTGAGGCTGCTTTGACTACGGCTGCTTCATCCAAAGGTTTGAGGGTATGCATGTTGATTACCTGGCAATCTATACCTTGCCTCGCTAAGATATCTGCCGCCTCCAGAGCCTTAGCAACCATGATACCCACGGCTATAACAGTTGCATCCGTGCCTTGTCTCATGGTTACTGCCTTGCCTAATGTGAAGTGATAGCCTTCGGGGTAAACAATCGGTGTCTTAGGGCGACTTAGTCTGATGTAGAAAGGGCCATAGTCACTTGCCGCCACTCTTATTGCCTCAGCAGCCTCTATAGCATCAGCAGGAACAACAACAGTGAAGCCGGGGAGAGCACAATACAAGGCTAAGTCCTCAATGGCGTGATGGGAGGTGCCGTCTTCACCAACGGTGATGCCTCCGTGAGTGGCAACAATTTTGACATTTAGTTCTGGCTGGGAAAGGCAGAGCCTTAGCTGGTCAAAACAGCGGCATGAAGCGAAGATGGCGAAACTGCTGACAAAAACGATTTTTCCCGAGGCAGCTAATCCGGCAGCTATGCCGACCATGTTTTGTTCTTCTAGGCCGCAGTCAAAAAAGCGGTCAGGAAACTCCCGTGCAAAAACACTGGTCATTGTTGAGGGCGATAAATCGGCGTCCAGAACAACAATGTCTTTGTTTTGCCTGCCCAGCTCTACCAGAGTTTTGCCGTAGGTTTCCCGAGTAGATGCTTCAGCCATACTTACTCTAACTCCTTCAGTGCCCTTTCGGCTTCTTCCCGGGTAGGTGCCTTGCCATGAAACGCCGCATTGTTTTCCATGAAGCTAACCCCCTTGCCTTTGATGGTGCGGGCGACGATGACAGTTGGTTTGCCTTTTATCTTTTCAGCCCCTTGGCAAGCGGACAGGATTTGGTCAAAGTCATGTCCGTCTATATCAATAGTATGCCAGCCAAAGGCTTGCCATTTCTGGGCAAAAGGCTCAAGGTTCATGATGTCTCGAGTCCATCCGCTGAGCTGCATACCATTGCAGTCAACTATAGCCGTTAGGTTATCTAGTTTGAAGTGGGCCGCTGAAAGAGCCGCCTCCCAAGTTTGCCCCTCCTCACATTCTCCATCGCCAAGAAGAACATATGTCCGGTAAGTTTTGGAATCCAGCCTGGCGGCCAGGACGACGCCAATGGCGAAGGACAAACCCATACCTAAAGAACCAGCTGACATTTCTACCCCGGGGGTGAACTTCCTATCAGCGTGTCCTTGGAGGCGGCTATCCAACTTTCTCAATGTTGCCAGCTCTGCCACGGGAAAGTAGCCAGTTTCGGCCAAGGCAGCGTACAAAATTGGAGCAGCATGTCCCTTGCTCAATATAAATCGGTCACGGTCTGACCACTGGGGATTTTCGGGGTTATGGCGCAAAACCTTAAAATAAAGAGCAGTGATGGCGTCAGCTGCTGATAGAGAGCCGCCAGGATGCCCACTGCCTGCCGTAGCTGTCATGGTGATTACATGACGGCGTAGCTTTTTAGCCATTTCCTTGAGTTCGGCCGTGGACAGGTTAAATTTGTTACCTGGAGAGGCACTTCCGGGGGGCACTTCGCTATGATTTGGCATTGGTCAAGGACTAAATTGTAACTCAGAATAGCTTACACTGTCTATAGTAAGTAGGCTACCCTCAGACCAAAAGGGAACATATTATATCGGGGGTGGGAGAAGGTGCTTTAATTGAGTCAAATCGCTAAGAGATTCCTGATGGTTTCTCCCCGACCTGTCAAGATAGAAAGCATTTACGCCAGCCTGTCGGGCATTGAGGAAATCAAATTGCCAGTTATCACCCACATGGATGACCCGGCTCGGCTTGACGCCCATCTCTTCACATATCCTGAGGTAAAAATCAGGGCTTTTTAATTGCCTATAATGTGAAACGGAGGAAAAAATTCGAACGAAATAAGGTTTGATATCTCGTAATAAGCAATGCAGTAGCTCCAGTGGTGTGCCTGAGGCAACAATCAACTTATATTCACTGGCTAAGGAAGAAAGGACCTCAGTTACCTCAGGATAATAGCCTATCTTACCCAGGCAGCTTTGTATCACTGGCTCAGAAGAACCCAAGCCAAGATAGCTAAACCAGTATTCGATATCATACCACTCAAGCCTCTGGTCGCCAATCCTGCCATACTCCTCAGCAATACGCTTCTTGGCTTGAGCAAGGTCAAATCCTTTTTTCTGAGCATAAAGCGCAGGGATAGCCTCATGCCATATAGCCTGGCTGAAATCAGGCGTTACCACTGTTCCCTCAGCATCAAAGGAGATTAATTCAATTTGCTTCATTTGAAATGCTGATATTATCATGGTAAGGAGGCAAAAGTCCATTTGCCTATCCCCCTCCAATACGCTAAAATACGCAGAATGCTAAGTTATTCAGTCACAGAGAAGCTGAGCCATACCTTTGAGTTAGGTCCCATAAGGCCTCCTAGTGAAGCTTATTCCCTCCTGATAAGGGCGACCAGGAATTGCCCCTGGAATAGATGCCAGTTCTGCCCTATATACAAAGGCAGTAAGTTCGGGCTGAGGTCAGTGGAGGAGATTATAAAAGATATTGAGGCGGCTAAGGCTATCAGCGAGGGTATAAAGGAAATAGCCTGGAAGAGGGGCTATGGCAACAAACTGATAGAGGTAGCGGCAATGTTCTCTAATCAACTTCAATATGGACAATGTGTGCATAACGTTGCCCTCTGGCTTGGGACAGGAGGCAAGTCAGCCTTCCTCCAGGATTCCAATACCTTAATTATGCGCACCCCTGAGCTAACTCAGGTGATTACTTTCCTGAGAAAAACCTTTCCCAGCTTAAATAGAGCAACTACATATGCTCGGTCCCATACGGCAGCTAGAAAGTCGTTAGCGGAGTTAAAGGAACTCAAGGATGCCGGGCTAGATAGGATTCACATTGGACTGGAGACTGGCTATGACCCTTTGCTGGCTTATATGGAAAAGGGATGCACTGCCAAGAACCACATTGAGGGTGGAAAGAAGGTGAAAGAAGCAGGCATTTCTCTGTGTGAATATGTCATGCCTGGTCTTGGGGGCAAGAAAATGTCTCAAGAACATGCCCAGGAAACAGCCAAGGTGTTAAACGAAATTGACCCTGATTATATCAGGCTGCGCAGCCTCCACGTCACTCCAACTATGCCGTTGTGGACCAGGTTGCAAGACGGAGATTTTGAGTTGCAAACGGAGGACGAAGTAGCAAAGGAAATAGGTGTTTTCATCGAAAACTTGCAAGTCACCAGTCATCTCAAGAGCGACCATATACTTAACTTATTGATGGAGGTCGAAGGCAAAATGCCCGAGGATAAGGAAAAATGCCTCAATATCATAAATAAGTATTTATCTTTGCCGGATGAGGAAAGACTCAATTTCAAATTTGGCAGACGGGCTGGTTTATACAATAGGCTAGCCGACCTCAGTGATAGCTACAAACACGATAAAATAGAACAAGCTATAAAACGCCTCAGAGCACAGGGTAGCAATGTTGAGGAGGCGATATTCAGGCTGAAGGACATCTTTATTTAGGGGGAGAAATCGTGGCAAAAGGATTTGTAAACCTAAATCGTTTCAAGCATGGCCGGGCAATAAAGCGGAACAGCAAACAAAAAGCCGATTTGCAAAGTAAGAAAAAATCAGAGGGAGGGAAAGTTAAATTTCGTGGCTAAAATAAATGAACTTACCTTTGGCTCTATAGTAGTTGAAGGCAAGAAATACCACCGGGATGTTCTGATTTTTGCCGATGGCATGGTAAAGAGGCGGAAAGCTGGTCTCAGGGAAAGAATCTAAGCTTACTGGTTCACCCATCCTATGGCGCTGTAGCCAGGCTAAATGGGCTTGCGAACAGAAGAAGGTTGCTGCCTTGATTCACATAACTTGCTAAGGCATAAATTTATCTCAGCGTGATTTCTCTATAATGCTCTCAGATGTGCTTCTGGTGTCCTCTTCCAAATGAATAAATAAGTAAATAAGTTCCCTAGTTGCAAGCAATAGTAACCACACCAGGAATGAGCCAAGTATTCCTATTACAATCCGAAACCCACCTCCAATTCCACCCGTGGTAATTCCCCAAACAATCGAACCAATAAAGCCAAGTACTAATATTATCCATGCTATGACCCTCAAAGCACTAGTCGCATACTTTATATAATAATACTCCTGTATCTTTTTTGCCTTCCGCCCTCTCTGCAAAACATCGTGCGTTTTCTTCCCGGGCATCAGTAGCCACCGTTTTTGAATGAGCCTGACGAACAAGGAAAAGATTACTGCCTTCATTCACATAACCACCTAAGGCATAAATTTAATCTCAGCCTGATTTCTTTGTAATGGTAATACTCTCAGCGGTGTTTCTGGTGTTCTCTTCCACGTCCATAAACAGGTAAAAGAGTTCACTGGCGGCAAGCAAGAATACCCAAGCCAGAAATGAGACAATTATTCCCCCTATAGCCGTAAAAACACCTACAGTTCCACCCGTCATAATTCCGAAAACAATCGAACTAATAACGCCAAGTACCAGTACTATCCAACCCACAACTTTCAAAACCCTAGCTGCAAAGGGCAGAAAACTATACTTTTGCATCTTGCCTCCTTTCTGTACTTAAAGTTTTTCCAACAAAATTTTGTAGTTGCCTGATTCATCAAGCACAATCGCATAATAAATTCTTACCCAACCAAATCTTCGATCTGGTTGGGTAAAATGAATTGGGTAACTACTCTGATGCACATAACTTGCAGAACCTTAAGCCTTACTCAAATTCGCCCTTCCCCAAGCTGACGAATATAATGGCGAGTATCCCGAGAAGACCCCAAGGACCAAGGAATGCACAGATAGACCCGGTAAGCGCCAGTCCCCAAATCTTTCTTTTTAAGGCGCATATACCACCAATGATAGCAATTATCCCCAATACGATTATGGGAACACCAATGGCGCTAAACCATGGCATCCAAAAGAACCATCCGATGCTACCAACTGCAGCAATTACTATACCGACGATCACACCAATAACTCCTGCAATAATACAGAGTATGCCCGCAGCTGTCGGCTTCCATGTTTCCTTCATTTCTCGTCCCTCCTTTTTTTACATAACGATATAATCAGAAGCTCGCATTGTCAATACCCCAAAACCTCAATCACCGCCACGGCAGCAGGTTTGCTTGCCATAAGCTATCCCGGCGCTGCAACCACCACACCCTTGCCTTGTCAGCAATAGCAAACCTCACAACACTCCAGGCAACCATTCAAAGAGCTCATCAAGGTATGCACCAAGGCATAAGTTCCCAGGGTATCCATGCCCTACACACAAAGAATAGAATTACCCCGATTATCACAGATATCCCCAGGCTAATAAGAAACATCCGCCACCACAATCCCCAAGCTAATTTCCAGGTTGGCTTTACCTCATTATCCATCTGCTCTTTCTCCTTTCCTTGTTTTCTCAGGTTCCAAGCTTCTCAATTGATTGAGTAGCTTCTGCGGCCCCTTCAACTCATTATAATTATAGCTATTACTCGATGTCAATACAGTTAAGGGATTGTTTATTAAATCGCTCGTGGTGAGCTTATCGAACCATGAACGGCACTCAAGAGCAGACTAGCTTGCCCTTCGACTTCGCCAGGACGGACGGGTTGCTAAACAGTCTTTCCGAAGGCTTCCAGGTAGCTTAACCAAGCTCCTTGACCATATAAGCGCCTTCCAGACCATAACCAAGCGAGCGATAATACTCCCTGGCACCGACACCACTAAGCACCGATAATTTATCAGCCTTAAATTCCCCCCTGGCGATTCTCTCTGCCTCTCGAAGCAACCTTTCACCGAGACCGTGATGTTGAGCGGCTCGCTCTAGCCTCCCCCCCAGGGGAACTTCAGGACCAAAAATGTGTAGCTCCCTAACTACCGCTTTTTTCCCATTTATCCTCAACCTCAGCAAGCCAAACAAGGTTTCATTCTCATCCTCGTAGGAAAGGAAGACCTCCCTCCCCCCCAAGGCTTCATAATCCATCCTGGTTAACCAAGGCTCGCCAATTGCCCAGCCATCCCTCAGGCGATGCCCATATTCCCGACAACGAATGCAGCTACAGCGAAGTCCTGTTTGCCCCATCTTCTTTCTAATAGTTCCTCTGAGCGCTAAGTCTCTGCTCCCGGCAATGATAAATTTGCTGGGAATATCCCGCATCAACCTCGAAATCCTTACATATTTGGGAATTAGAGCTTTAATAGCCATAAGCAAATCAATCATTTCCTCATCACCATAAGGCCGGTAGCGATTATCCCGATACCAACTCTCTAGCTCACTCCCCCGAACTACCAGCGTGGGGTAAAGCTTGAGCCCGTCAGGTCGAAAGCGCTCGTCCCCAAACAATTGCCGCGATAGCTCTAGGTCATGCTCAGGCGTTGACCCTGGTAAACCAGGCATCCAATGATAGTAAACCTTAAAGCCATAATCTCGTAATAGCCTGGTCGCGGAGATAACTTCAGCTACCCCATGTCCCCTCTTTGTCAAGCAGTGAACCTCATCGTCCAGGGTCTGCACCCCAAGCTCCACCCTCGTGGTGCCAAAATCGAGCATGCTCCTTATCTCCTCCTCCCCACAAAAGTCAGGCCTGGTCTCAATGCACAATCCCACACAGCGATGCTCAGCATTTTCATTCAATTTCCTGGCTTCCTCTAAACTACCAGAGGGAATGCCGTTCAGAGCATCATAGCAATCCTTAATAAACCGATACTGATAGTCCCGGGGATAAGACAGAAAGGTGCCTCCCATGATGATAAGTTCTACCTTATCCTGGGCATGTCCCATTTCAGCCAATGTCTTGAGCCTGACCTCCACCTGCTTTTTGGCATCAAAGCCACAACTTCGAGCTCGGAGCACCGCTGGAGACTCCACAGTATAGCTCTTGGGCGCCTCAGGAGAAGTGGGGCAATAAACACATTTGCCGGGGCAAGGAAATGGCTTGGCCATAACTGCCACCGGGGTTACTCCAGAAATAGTTCGAGATGCTTTCTTCATGCCATCTCCATGTCATTCTGAGCCTTTCTCCTAATGTCATTGCGCGCGGAGCGAGGCAATCCCCTACCCTCCACGAGATTGCTTCGTCTCGATAAATCGGGACTCGCAATGACAGGATGAAAGTGCCATTCTGAGCCTTCACTTTGTCATTCTGAGCCGAAGGCGAAGAATCTCACCCCTCCACTCAATTCCTCTTCACTTTGTTCAGAGTCATAGCTTTGGCTCAGGGTGACAGCATAGACAATTGCGACCATAAGCATTTCACCATAATATGCTAAAGTTTAGCAGAGTGTATCTATGACCACAAATAGAGAAGTTTTCGACCAAATAGCTGAAAGCTGGTATCGGGTGAGGCATTGGCCTTTATTAAAAGAAGAGCTAGAGGAGCTGGCGGCAAGATGGCAAAGTGGAAAGCTGCTAAATGTGGGCTGCGCTCACGGACCGGACTTCTTGCCTTTCAGCCAAGGCTTTGAACTCTGGGGAGTAGATTCCTCCCCAGCCATGCTTGAGCAAGCTCTGAGATATTCTGCCAAGTTTAAGCTTTATGTCAACTTAATGGCCGCTGATGCCTCGTCCCTGCCCTTCCCCAATAATACCTTCGATTGGGCAATATCAGTAGCCACTTACCACCACATCAAAGGCAGAGAGGAAAGGGGAAAAGCATTCGTAGAATTAAAGCGGGTATTAAAGCCCCAGGGCGAGGCCTTTTTAACCGTGTGGAACCACGGACAACCAGGGTTCTGGTTCAAATCAAAAGAGCGACAAGTCCCCTGGAGGCTAAAAGAAAAAACAATTTACCGCTACTATCACCTTTTCTCTTATGGCGAGCTAAGAAAGCTATTAGTCAAAACTGGCTGGGAAATCATTACTATGTCACCAGAGAAGTCCTATCATTTCCCGATAAGGAATTTCTCACGCAATATATGCGTTCTGGTAAAGAAACAAAGCACCCCTCGGGTACCAGCGGTGTAACGCTTTAGCCCTACACAAAACTCGATATCTCTAAACTTCCGTAGGGGCGATACTTTAGACCCGCAGCTACGGAGCCGTTTGCTCACTGGATGAGTCTTGACCCAGCTTCACCCTCCCAGGAAATCCAGCCTCGCTAAGGCCAATGAAGACCTCCACCAACTTAGGGTCAAACTGAATCCCGGCACCTTGCCTAATCTCTTTTACTACCTCCTCACGAGACAAGGCAGGACGGTAAGGACGGGCAGAACTCATAGCTTCAAAGTTGTCAGCTATGGCGAGGATGCGAGCTTCTATGGGAATCTCTTCGCCTTTCAGCCCTTCAGGATAGCCACCACCATCCCACCTCTCATGATGATGTAAAATGCTACTTACACAGGAAACTAGATGGGGTATGTTACCGACGATATTTGCCCCTACCCTGGGATGAGCCTTAAGCGCTTCCCAATTTTCTCTATTAAGCTTCCCCTTTTTGTTAAGCACACTATCGGGAATGCCAATTTTGCCAATGTCGTGAAGCAAAGCAGCAGTGCTCACCCTAGATACCTCATCAGGCGATAGCCCAATCGCTTCCGCCAAAGCCTCGGCATAAGTGCTAACTTTCCTGGAATGACCATAGGCATATGGATCTCTAGCCTCCACTGCCGAGACTAAGGCATAAACACTACTCAAACCGTTATGCTTGGCATAAATCCCCTGAATCCCTCCGTAGTGCGGTGGCTCGGATAAAATCTTGGAAGAGAGGAAGATCCGATTACCTCCAGTTCGCTTAGCATGATAAAGCGCAGTATCAGCCACATCAACAAGTTCATCAGATACCACTCCATCTGTAGGATAGCTAGCCAAGCCAATGCTGCAAGTTACAGTAATTGCCTTCTTCTTCATCTCCCGGGCAATATGCTCTCGAACTCGCTCAGCTACGACATAGGCATCATCCATAGCTGCCTGGGGCAAAATGACAACAAATTCATCGCCGCCATAGCGAAAAGGCTGATCAGCATTCCTGATAGAGCTTTCGATAATTTTCCCTACATGGCTCAGAAAAATGTCCCCGGCGGGATGCCCATATACATCGTTATAGATCTTAAAGTTATCCAGGTCAAGCATGAATATAGAGAACACCTCGCCATAACGAGAATGCCGGGAAATCTCATCTCTGAGTCGCTCTTCAAAATGACGGCGATTAAATAGCCCGGTAAGCGCATCCATACGAGACTTTTGTTCCAATTGGGCATAAAGTTGCGCATTCTCAACTGGCGCAGCAATCTGCAAAGCCACCTTTTCCAGAAGTTGTATTTGCCTGCCACTGTAAGCGCTAGGTTTGCGGCTGGCCAAAATCAGGCTGCCAATAGTACGGTCTGTGACACTCAAGGGCAGGTAAACAATAGAACGAATCCCTCGCTTCATGTGACTCTCCGCGGTCCAGAATCTGTGGTATCGTTTCAGATCAGCTTCATATACGGCCTGCTTGTCCCGGTACACCAACTCCGTAGCCGTCCCTTCAAGCGGTATCCTCTCATCCGGCTGCCAAGCAGAACCTATGGTGCTGGATAGAGCCAGAAAATGAAGCTCACTTCCATCAATTAAAGCAATTGATGCCCAATCAATATCCACCACTTTCTTTAATTCCTGGGCGAACCCCTCAAATATCATCTGAATGCTCATGCTGGAGGTTATGATGGCGGTTAAACGGTTAACCAGGGTTGTTTCTTCGTCTTGTTCCCTCAATTGCTCATGGGAATACTCCTTTTCCATGCTCGCTGCCACCTGGGCGGTGATAAACTCCAGTAAATCAATATCCTCAACGGTGTAAAGCCTCCCATCTCGCCTCTCACTTATTGCCAGAACAGCCACAAGCTTCCCCTTGTTCATTAAGGGAACGAATGTCTTCACCCCTGCCAATTGGATTTCTTCTCTCTCCTCCTCCCATATAGATTGGAATTCAGGAAAGATAGCGAGATTCCTTTCCGGCAATATGGTGCTTTCGTTCTCCAGCCAGGTCACAACAGGACTATCTGCCCTTAATGTCAACTCCCCCATAGGATTATCCTCCACAGGAGGGTAGCTAAATCGGGCGCTAAAACCTCCGTTTCCAGCCTGGGGCAAAAGCAGACAAGCTCTCCGACAGTCAAGGGACTGAGCAAGTAGTGATATAAATTCGCTGCCCAACTGCTCCAGGGTGGGAACATCGTGTATCTTGGTGATAAACTGAGATAACTGCCTGCGATAGGAGTATCTTGCCCCGATAAAGGCTTCCTCCACCTTCTTTTGCCAGAGGTCGCGCACCTTGTGACTAAAAAACAGAATAGCGGGAATTCCTAGACCGATGGCTACCGCTAAAGAGGCAAAATTAAGCTCAAAGCCGACGAACCGGTGAGCAAACCTAAAAAATAGTAACACCATGCCAACACTACCGCCATAGAGGACTACGTATATCAGGGCTTGACGGAATACAACCCTGATATCCACCAGACGGTGGGTCACAACGGCGTAGGTTAAGACACAGGCCATGATAAGATTGCCAATATGGCTCACAGGAAATTCGCCTCCACGGGGACCAACGGAGCTAAAAATGAACACCGTTAGGATAGCAATAGAAGCGAGTAAATAAACAATCTGATTACGCTCCGCAGGGTCAGGCGAAATCTTGTGCCTTCGCAGCAAAGAATATACATCCCTGGTGCCTACTGTGAAAAGAAAAAGTAAACATATAACAATAATCCAGGGGCCATAATCAACATTGATACCGCTGGCAGTGACTTCAATGTTACGGGGGAGATAGCCCAATGCTGTCAGGACAATGGTGGCTATCAGGAAGATATAAGCCAATGGTATCTTGATGCGTTCAGACTGGTAGAAAGAGCAGATAAAATAATGAAGTTGGACTAGCATCCAGATCACAAGGCAGATGCCAATTCTAATTAGGAGGAGCTTGTATGGCATAAGGAAATCGCTGCGGAAGAGAACGATGCTCAAACTCCACAATATGGTAGGAATCAAGAATAGGAAGAAAAGCCTATGCTTTCGTTGCCATGGCCGGTTAGATAGCAAAATAACAAATAAGGGGATATAAGCAATCGTAGCAATTAAGGGAACTAAAACATGGACATTCATGATATTACCCTTATAAAGTCAAACACATAAATCCCGACACAATTTTACCTGTCATTCTGAGCCCCTCACTTCTTGTCATTCTGAGGGAGCGAAGCGACCGAAGAATCTCTTCTTCACTCTGCTCAGGATAGGGCCTGGAGACCCTTCGCTACGCTCAGGGTGACAAATAATAAACTCCACAAAGCTATTATTGACATAAATTTGGAAGCTGTCAAGAAGGACTATAGTAATCCCCCAAAAGTACTAGGTGTTCTCAGTCACATGCTTTCCCAGCATAGGGCGAGCTTGAAGCTTCACCTTTTTCATTCTGGGCTACAGGCGAAGAATCTGCGAAGAGCTTAGAGTGATAAACGAAAGGGCGAGGTTAAAACCTCGCCTGCCTTGTCCTGTGGCAAGGCGTCCTGTTTTTCTCTAAACTATGCTACTCTCGTGGAGCAGCCGCACGTTCGGCTTCAGTTACTGGCGCAGCCTCCACCACCACCCTTGGAGCTCTCAGCAAAGAAAGCACTTCGTCAGAGGGGTTAATATGCGGCGGCCTCAGGCTTTCCAAAGTGGCCCCCTCAGACCGCCGTTGAGAGATATAACTGGAGAAGGCGCCCTGAGGAAGAAAAGTAACTGCTATCGGTCTTAGGCCAAGGAACTTTGTAGCATTACCATAGGCATACTTATAAAGATTGAAGTGATAAACACCGTCTAATTTCTCCAGTTCATTGTACACAGATGCAGTCACGCTCTGCTCACTGGCAATATAGTTACCTTTGAGCTCAATATAGATATGTAAAGCTGGCTTATTACTGATCACCTCCTTGCATGCTGTCCAATCTACATAAGGAATACCAGTATTTTCAATCGCCTCCCCGATTAGTTTTTCCGTCAAATAACCAATACCGAATATGATAACAAGGTCATCAGCTCGCTTTTCAAACACCATCTGGGGAATATCAATACCTAACTTTTCGTTTCGGAGCGAAGTTATTCTGACCATATCACCAGGTCTATATCGAGTCATAATACCGCCATGAAAATTGGTGATGACTATCTCGTATTTCTCACCAGCCTTTACTTCGTCTAGCAAGACGGTCTTCGGCTGGTAGGAATGGTCTAATTGCCATTTGAACCACTCTCTTTCGGGAATGAACTCAAAGAAGTTGAGGTTGGGAACAAAAGTCATACCTTCATAGTCCCAGGTCTGAACGGCGTAAATACCGCCCTCAGTGCCACCATACAGCTCCAGAGGGCGTCTCCCCCACAGTTCTTCCACGCTCTCCTGAAAAATAGCGCTATCAATGCCGCCACCGACAATCGCTTTGAGGGACCATAAGTCTTTGGGCAGCATAGGGCGATGAGCCAGCTTGCTCTTAACTAATCCTTTAATTAAGCGAGCAGATGCGTTGGGGTGGGATAATAAAAAGCGGGTGTCTACATTTATTATTCCTTGCCTGAACATCTCACCAACATAAACCATGATGGAAGACAAACCGCCACAACTATCAAGACCCCGATATAAGGCTTCCTTAAAGCCAGCTTTTATCTTTTCTTGAAGAGAACTCCCATCAGCCTTAGAAGGCAAGAAATCGCAGCCAAGCGCTTTCTTTATCATATATCCTATAACACCAGTCCCATAATATCGTGAACCCAGGGTGGACAAGGTTTTCATATGTTCTTTCATTGGAAAATCACCTTGAGGGTTGCAAGAGGCAAGAAGCCCAATGCCACCAGCCACCCGCTCAAACTCATACAAGAACCTCTCAGAAAACGGCACCAATTTGACGTTATATTCGCCAGCCCTGCCTATAGTATGTGCCCATATGGCAGGCTTGGTCGGCAATACGTCTTCCCTTTTTTCCACAAGCTCAGGTAGGTAATCGGCGTAGGTGGTCAAGGGTACCTGCTCTCGAAATTCTTCCACCGTCTCAGGCATGGCACCACGCATCACCTTCCTGCCCAGCTCGCTGTTCTTTAATAGCTCAATCTCCTCCAGAAGCAGTCTCTTCTGGATAGCCATAAACTGCTCCAGGCTGAGGTAAATAAAGCCGCAGCACATCTGCCATAGCTCCTCTTTTCTCCCCTCGCGCAGTAAATCAACGGGACTTGTCATAGCTATCCCTCCAGCTTTCCTCCGTGTCATTCAGAATGACAAAGAGAACTACATTATCCTGAAGATAGTATGACAGGGCTGGGAATAACTTGGGAAGAGATTATGTTCTAGAAGATAGTTCTATTTGAAGCTGTGGAGAATGTGATTGTGGAGAAAAATGCGAGGAAAGAAAGTCAGGAGCTTTTTACTTTTGCCGAGCTACCTAAACTTTGCAGTTTCTGGGCTAATTGCTCGAATTCGTTATCGCTAGGTTGCTTGCCTAGCTCCAACCCATAGCTGATAAAGAATTCCAGGAAATTGCGCAATAGTTCTTTCGTTCCTTCCTGAAACTGGTGAAATTCCTCTCGGGTTACGCTGCCTTGCTTTTTACTTTCTTCCTTCAACTGACTCTCAATAAGAAAGTTGATGAACTCAGACCGGTCCATATCACCACGATTGTCGTCTACCTTTTTCACCAGCTCAGCATCTACTATTAGCATCCTTTTTTCAGACATATACCGCTCCTATCATACTTAACACTCCTCAGATTTTAGATTTTTATGTTAAATAAGGGGTGACCTCACGCTACTTCCAGGCACCCCTCTATAACTCCACAACATCCGAGCCTCAAGCTCCATTGCCATTATGACCATTTCGGAACTCGAGTACTTCAATTATGCAGTTTATATTTTTGAGCAGCTCTCCGCCTTTATCCGTTACCTGATAGGTAACTACGGGATTTCCCACCTTCACCTTGTTAATGAACCCGTGGCTCAAGAGGAAACCAAGATACTTCTGTATCTGGGCATAGCTCATATTGGCGCTATACATAATCTCCGTCTTGCCAGCGCCATTTTCCCCAACTCTGAGCATATCAGCTATTATCTCTATATTAGACCTTCGCCGATTCATTATACCACCCCATTATGTACACTTTTAGCTTATTACTATTATACTACCTCAATGGCACTTGTCAAGCCCCCAAATGCTTGGCAGTGCAGCGTGATATAATATAGACTATTGACACCAAAGAGGATTACGTTATACGATAAATCACTGGAGATAAATCTAAATAACCAAGAGGGTGTTTAAATTAAAAAAAGATGTAAATCTTCGTCAGGAGGCAACCGATGGACAAGATCAAAGTGATGATAATTGATGAGCAAGCATTTTTCAGAGCTGGGGTGCGTCAGACTCTGTCTCAACAATCTGACCTGGAGATATTGGAATGCGACCCAACTCAGAATGCACTCGAGCTAATTGAAGCTAATCTCCCTGATGTTGCTTTACTTGGCTCTGACCTGACTAGCTTCAGCGGGATTGAGCTGGGTAGAAAAATTGCCCAACACCACCCCAATACTAAAGTCATAGTGCTAAGCCCTGACCCTAATGATGAAGAGCTTTTTGAGGTTATTAAGACTGCAGCCGTAGCCTGCTTGAGTAAGAAAGCCACTGCCGACGAGCTGGCTAGCACTATAAGACGAGCCTACAGTGGTGAATACCCCATAAATGAAAGCTTGATGGCTAGACCCAGGGTTGCCACGCATATATTAAACCAATTTCGCGGTTTTACGAGAACTATGGAAGGCGTAGCTGCTCCTCTTACCAAAAGGGAAACGCAGATTCTAACCTACATTGCTGAGGGCAACTCAAATAAAGAAATCGCCCATATTCTGGAAATCAGCGAGCAAACAATCAAGAATCATGTCAGCGCTATCCTTCGTAAGCTAAATGCTAATGATAGAGCCCACGCTGTTACTCTCGCCCTGCGAGGCGGTTGGATTTCACCGGAAGCAAAACCACGAAGGGTATTAGAGGATTTTGATGGAATTTGAATGCCACTCGGGCGGGGACAAGCCCCACCCCTACGATATTGAAAAATCCTAAATCCCAAGCACCAAATATTAAACAAATTCTAAATTCCAAATTTCAAATTCAAAATCGTTTAGCCCTTTGGATTTTGGTCATTTGATATTGTCCCGACATTGTCGGGAGGAAATCGGCATTTAGGATTTAGAGTTTCCCTCTTCAGGGCTTGGAGTTTAGGATTTGGAGCGAAGCGACTTTGGGATTTAGAATTTAGCCCCCGACAAGTCGGGGGCTAAAACCAACAACTCTTGTAGGGGAAGGACTTGTCCCCTCCCAATCCACGGGAGACCACAAGGGACCCCCCCCAAAAGTTCTATTGACAAACTAATCAGATATGCTAAATTATATTTATGTTCTGGGAGAGGGAGACTATTACGCCCTAGTTAACTTGGGTTAAGACATGGTTAAAACCTTGCCTTGAGCCAATTGGCGAATTACAGTTTACCCGAATTATTGAAAATGGCTGTGAAGGTGCGTCAGATGGAAATCAGTCCGGAGCTAAAGACCCAGATTAAAGGGTATCTGGAGCAGCAGGGGCATGAAGTAACCGATGGAGCCAAGCTTCTCGGAAAGTCAGGGATTGAGCATACCTTTGAAATGCTGGCTCAAAGAGACGATGGTTTTACTAGCTACACTATTGCTATCAACATTGCTGCTGGTGGTGATAAGGAGACAGAAATGGGCACTATTTTCAACTTTGCTAATAAAGCCTACGATTGCGGCATCATTGACAGGCTTCTTATTGCCGTCCCTGAACTCAGTCAGGAAGCGAAACAGTTGGCCAGCAGGCAGCGAATAAAGGTTATCGATGGAGAACTAATTGAGACACTATTAACCTGGAAACCCACGCAATCAGTTAAGCCCAGGGAGCCGGTTAAGTTTGAGACAAAGGAGCAACTGCTCAAATCTTTAGTCGACCTGGGCTATATCGTAGAGGAGAAAGCCAAAGCCAAAAGCAAGTCGGGACTTGAATATACCTTTGATATCCTGGCTCATACTAACAACGGTCATGTTGCTCATATCTTGGGTATAGATTTCCTGAATGGGGAGAAAGAAGTGAGCCTGGAACAGGTAATCTTATTTGATACTAAAGCCTACGACACTGAAACTACTGGCAAAGTCATTGTCGTATCCCCAGGGATTAGCTCTGAAGCAAGACAATTTGCCCAGCACCAGGGGATAAGAGTTTTTGAGTTGAATCAAAAACCAGTTTCTGAACCTGTGACCGAAGAAATGCCTGGCCAGCCAAAAGAGAAGCCAGCCAAATCAGATAAGCCTCGAGCCAAGCTACTGAAGCAGCTGCCCCAGCCTGAGGCATTACAGTTGATTCCCGAGGTGATGGCCAGAAGGTATAATGCCATACCCCTGACTATATCTGGTAGGACAATGGAAGTGGCTATGGCAGACCCGACCGATATCTTTGCCCTGGAGGCTCTTGCCGCCCAGAGCCGAATGAGGATTAAGCCTGTGGCTGCCACTGCCCAGGAAATCAGGGACGCTATTGACTTCAATTATAAGTCCTTTGGCGAAATTGCAGAGCATATTTCTCGTATCTCCATCCCGGCTGAAGAAACTGATGAGAAGGTTGTCCTTCGTGCTGCTACTGATACTCCGCTGGTTCAGGCTCTCAACCTCATAATTGAAGAGGCAATCAAAGCCCGAGCATCTGACATTCATATTGAGCCACAAGAAGATAGAGTGCGAATACGCTACCGTATAGATGGCACTCTTCAAGATACGATGTCTCTACCTATAAGTGTACATCGAGCACTCATTTCACGCATCAAAATCCTGGCTGAACTGAACATCGCTGACCATTTTCGTCCTCAAGATGGTCAATTCTCTACCAAGGCTAAAGGGCGAGAGATAGATGTCAGAGTTGCTACCGCTCCCACTGTCTCGGGGGAGAGATCAACCCTGCGACTTCTGGATAAGTCACTGGCTACTCTGGGGTTACCAGAACTCGGTCTACTCCCTGATAGCCTGGCAAAGTACGAAGATATGCTCAAGATTCCCTATGGTATGATTCTGGTTAGCGGTCCCACCGGAGCTGGCAAAACTACCACTCTATATGCCGCAATCAATTCTCTTGATACACAGGGGAGAAACATCATTACTATTGAAGACCCTGCCGAATACCGATTTAAGGATATTAACCAGATTCAGGTTAACCCACAGGCGGGCATTACCTTTGCCAGTGGCTTGAGGGCTATACTGCGTCTTGACCCCGATGTAATATTGGTCGGCGAGATACGTGATGCCGAGACAGCTAACATAGCTATTCAGGCAGCCTTAACCGGACACCTGGTGCTGTCTTCTATCCACGCTAATGATGTTGCCGGTGTGCTCACCCGTCTAATTGACCTGAAAGTAGAGCCTTTCCTGGTAGCCTCAGCAGTTATTGGTGTTGTTGCCCAGCGGATGGTGCGCTGCGTCTGCCCTGATTGTAGTCGCCCTATTGAGACCCCCTTGGTCGAGCAGATAGCTTATGAAAAGGAAATGGGGGAGAAGCAGACCAAGTTCCTCTACGGTACCGGCTGTAAGTCCTGCGCCTATACCGGTTACCTGGGGCGTACGGGAATCTTTGAGATTCTAACTACGAGCGACTCCACAAGAACGATGGTCTGTAATCGAGACAACAGTAGTGTTATCCGAGAGCAGGCACTTAAAGACGGTATGATATCTATGATAAACGATGGTATGCGCAAGGTAAAGGCAGGTATTACCACTCCCTCTGAGGTGCTGCGTAATGCCTACATTACAACTTAGCCGCTTGGAGGTTTGTAAATGGATTTCGTTTATACGGCTTATACTGAAGATAAAAAATTAGTTAAGGGCAAGGTTTCCTCTATCAGCGAAGAGGCGGCAACCGAGCTGTTGAGCTATGGCGGCTATCGGGTCGTTAGCCTTAAGAAAGTCGTTCCCTTGTTTGATAAGGAAAAACTACTAGCCCGCTTTTCTCAGATAAAGCCGTCAGAAATAATCATGCTTTCCCGCCAGCTAGCGTTACTCCTGGAATCCGGCACCGATATTGTTACTTCTTTAGACTTGTTACAAGTCCAGACAGATAATCAAACCTTGAGGAAAATACTTGGTGAGGTATCCTCAGATATTCGCGGTGGTAGCTCACTGTCAAAGGCTCTAAGCAAGTACCCTCGGGCTTTTTCTACAATGTACTCCCAGGCAATAGCTGCTGGTGAGCAAGGTGGTAACATGGAGGTGGTGCTGAGGCAAATGGCCGATTATCTGGAGAGGGGAGCCACCACTGAGAAGAAGATAAAAGGTGCCTTGACCTATCCCTTTATGGTGGTTCTTGTAGCTGTTGTTGTGGTAGTGATACTGATCACCTTTGTTTTCCCCAGCTTTATCGGCTTCTATGCTGAAATTGGAGCTGAGTTGCCTCTGGCCACCAGAATGCTTATCGGCATTACCAATTGGTTTGGCCATTATGGGCTTTATCTTCTGATTGTGATTTTAGCTGCTGTTGGTGCCACCTATGCCTATATCAAGACCCCAGCCGGGAAATACCGTTGGCACAAAATGATGCTTCGTTTGCCTGTAATCGGGCGTATTATCCAACTTAGTGAGCTTTCTCGGTGTTGCCGCACTATGTCATTGTTAATCAGAGTCGGCTTACCCCTACCAGAAGTCATGGCGGCAACCATCCGCGGTACTACCAATAAGGCTATAGCGGAGAGTCTGACCGAGGTTCAGCAAGCGTTAATCAGAGGTGAAGGCTTGGCCCAACCTATGGCCAAGAGGGACCTCTTCTTGCCTCTGATGACGCAGATGGTGAGCGTTGGTGAGGAAACCGGTAATCTCGAGAACACACTAGTTACTGTAGCCGAAAGCTTTGAGACCGAGACTAATGATAAGACCACTGCGGCTGTGGCGCTAATTCAGCCAGTGATAACGGTGTTTCTCGGTTTAGGGGTTGGTTTTGTTGTCTTAGCCATGTTGTCAGCTATGTATTCTGTCTATGGTCAGCTAAATATCTAGGTGAGGGTTATCAGGGGGTCATATATGGCAATTTGCAGGAATGGTGGCACAAAAGTCCCCCTGTCATTGCGAGTCCCGATTTATCGGGACGAAGCAATCTCGTGCGCCCTTCTGTCATTGCGAGGAGCCCCGATGAATCGGGACGACGAGGCAATCTCAGGGGCAAGGGAATCGCCACGCACTCCCCACCTGTCATTGCGAGTCCCGATTTATCGGGACGAAGCAATCTCGGTGGGGCAGGGGGATTGCCGTGAGCATTCTTAGGAAAATGAAAAAACTAAGACTGAATAGCCAGGCAAGGAAAGCCTTTCAAGGCAGCTCAAGGGGCTTCACTCTGGTTGAGATAGTGATAGCTATAGCTCTTCTGGGGGTAATTGCTGTCGCCATTTTAAGCTCCCTATCCTATGCCTCCACGATTCTCATCATTGCCGATAGGCGGGCCACTGCCGAAAGCCTGGCCCGAAGCCAGATGGAATATGTTAAGAACGAACCGTACATTGACTATTCCGAGCTTGGCCACGGCGATTATGACTTGATAACGATTCTTGACGGTGAGGAGTATGAGCTTGAGCCTGTTATTGTTGAGCAGCTTGAGGTCGGACTTCAGAAGATAACGGTGACTGTTAGCTATGAGATTCTCAGGTATAACATTAGCACCCATGGCTCTAAAGCAGTACAAGAACAATTTACCCTGGATGGCTATAAGAGAGAGCCGGTGACATAGAGAGGTATAGAAAATTCCGAAATCGCAAATTACAAATGGGAGCTTGGAATTTGGAATTTCTATAGAGTCGCGATTGAATCTTAAACAAATGAAGATGAAAAAGCTAAAGAAGGACCAGAGGGGCATTACCCTGATTGAGCTGGTAATAGCCTTCGCTATTACTGGCATCATCACCGCCGCCATTACCATGGCCGTTTTTCAGGTGTTTACCATGAACACCCGCACCTCTAACCGCATGGCCGCTGTGAGCCAGGTGCAACACGCTGGCAAACTGGTCAGCGAAGATATCCTGAAGGCTCAGCCTGCTAAAATAGATGATACCCCGCCAGATGGAAAATTTCTCGTTTTAGGTTGGACTGCTCAGAATGGTGCGGAGCATGAGGTTATTTATACTTTAGAGGCTATGCCGCCGTCTGGCTTATTGAAGATACTCTGGCGAGAGCACCGTATTAACTCAGTCCCTAGTCCCACTACAAAGGTGGCTGAATATATTGACTCTGACCCTGACCAGACTAGGTATGATTGGGATGGTGAGGTGCTCACTTTCAAGGTGACCGCCAACGTGGGCGGACAAAGTGAGACCAGGGAATATGAAGTTATGCCCAGACCGGGCTCATAATAGAAATCCAAAAATCAAAGGCCAAAAATCAAAATGACAAACCAAAACGCAAAACTTAAAATGCTTATACCTCTGCTTGCATCTTTGCTTTTTACATTTTAATTTATCGAGGCGTGAAGGAATCCTTTCCTTCACAATTCAAATCCCAAATCCTAAATGCCGATTTCCTCCCGACAATGTCGGGACAAAGTCGGGACAATATCAAATGACAAAAAGAACTAGTTTTGGCATTTAAGCATTTGGATTTTGACATTTGGATTTGTTTGGGGCAATGACATCCCCCCTGTCATTGCGAGGAGCGAGATTCCTCGCTTGTGCTTCGGAACAGGCTCCGCAATCTCGGTGTGCTTCCTTACTTACACCCAGAACAGCTTCCTTTGACAGTGTTCGCCGGCCTATATATAATTCCTGTGGAGGCATAATTATGTTGACGGAGTACGTTGAGCGGGCGATGAGCAAAGCTGTGTATGAGAAGCTCGAAGATGGTACCTATTGTGGCAAGATTCCTGAATGCCATGGGACAATTGCTTTTGGTGAAACGCTTTATCAGTGCCAAAGTGAGTTGAGATCGGTTCTCGAAGGCTGGCTGCTGGTCAAGATAAGGCATGGTGACCACCTGCCTGTTATAGATGGACTCGACCTAAACAGGGGCATACCAATACTTGAGGAAACTGTAGCCCATGGCTAAATGGGCACCGTGCAAACGCCAGGTTTTTATAAGGAAATTAGTTAGATTGGGTTTTAGCCCACCTGAGCCAGGTGGGCGTCATTTTTATATGCGCTATGGGACACATACCTTGGCTATTCCCAACAATGCTGAATACTCTGTGCCTCAGCTCAAGACACTTCTCAAGGAAGTGGCACAGATTATGGGAAGGGGGATTTCCTTGCAGGAGTGGCAAGGTCTTTCCTGAGAAATTTGGAGATTGGGTTTTGGGATTTAGAATTTAGCCAATGGGCTTGCCGCGCCTCGCTCAGAATGACACATCCCCCCTGTCATTGCGAGTCCCGATTTATCGGGACGAAGCAATCTCGTGGAGGACAATGATAGTACAGATGGACTATTGACGCCAAAGATGATTACGCTATACTAATAGTATACTGCTACCTGGTATAATGGGGGGTGAGGTGATGAAAATTGCCATGAAGAGATTAATAAGAGATGAAAAAGGGCAGGCGCTGGTCCTGGTCCTGATTCTGCTTCTTGTCGGCGGGCTCATCATCGCTCCCTTGCTGGCTTATATGGGCACCGGACTTATCGCCGGTAAGGTCTATGAGAGGAGGACGGCTGAGCTTTATGCCGCCGATGCCGGGGTGGAGGACGCGGTATGGAAGATACAGCATCAAGTAGCTGGAGTGGAGGGATTGGATAATTGTTACCCGGACTGGTCTTACAATATGACCGACGTTAATGACAAAAGCGTGGATGTTACCATAACATGGGTGGATGGTCGAACTTATCGCGTCGTATCAACAGCTACTGGCGATGGCAGCGGGACCCAAATAGATGCTTATGTTGCCAGTGTGTATGGTAATTATTCCGGCATAACGAATCAAGTTATTACCAGCCAGGGTGACATTATCCTCCAACCTGGTGTGGATGTCACCCCTGAAGAGGGAGAGAATGCCGCGGTAGAGTATTATGTTGGTCCCTGGCCGACAGCGGATGAGCTTGCTGCTTGGTACTGGCAGGATGTCGAAGGCGGGACGCACTACGATTCAGACACTGAAATAGACCTTAACGGCGTTGACAAGGATTTAGGGCCGCTATATGTAGAGGGCGAATTGGATATCGTGAACTCAAGTAATACTCCCGCTACTTTAACCCTTACTGGAACTATTTACATTACCGGTGACACACTAATCGGCAAGACTGGCAAAGACTTTACCCTTGAATTAAATGGTCATACTATCTTTGTTGAGAGCGATTCTGCTGACCCCCAAAAAGCACTTTGGATAGGGGGGCAGTGTAGCATCGTCGGTCCCGGCGCTATTATGGCTGTAGGGGACATCTATTTTGAACCAAACATAGAAGCAGGTATGACCGACCCCATATTTATAATGTCAGTTTCGGGCGAAACCCTTTTAAATCCCGGAGGTGATTTCTACGGTTCTGTAGCTGGTAGTGTCCAGGTGCAATTACAACCCGGCATAAGCCTGAATTATCCAGAAGGGGGTTTTGGGGACCTTAACTTCCCCGGTTGTAGTGGAACTCAGCTAATTTACAGCATTGCTTCGTGGGATATTAACCAGCAATAGGATGGGTTAATCAGATTTGAATTATAAAGGAGGCGGCATTTATATGTCGCCCTACGGGGTTTATTAGGCGAATGCGCTATTTAATAATGTGGTTGCCCAATTTATTTAGCAACCTCCTTTGTCATTGCGAGGCACGACAGTGCCGAAGCAATCTCGGTGATGGAGGCA
Source organism: Dehalococcoidia bacterium (assembly GCA_030615965.1). Classification (GTDB taxonomy): domain Bacteria; phylum Chloroflexota; class Dehalococcoidia; order GIF9; family AB-539-J10; genus RBG-13-51-36. Next base: position 23,990 of record JAUWYE010000002.1, read on the forward strand.
GGGGATTGCCGCGCACCTTTCAGGGGCTCGCAATGACAAAAAGCGTTGTGCTCCGATTTCATCGGAGCAACTACTTATGCTGGAAAGGAAGATAGGAAATGAAGCAAATTACTGTTACCGCCGAATTGATAAAAGAGGAAGAAGGGGGCTATACCGTCTACTGCCCAGAATTAGATATTTATACTCAGGGAGACGATGTAAAAGACGCTATCAAAAACCTTAAAGAGGCTGCCGAACTTCACATAGAAGAGTTGGGAATCGAGAACATCAAGCTGAAAAAAATACAGCGGAGACAGATAGAAATGGTAATTTGAGATGTCCAGATTGCCAAGGATAACAGGAAAGGAATTGGCGAAGGCGTTGCAAAAGGAGGGCTTTGAAATTACACGGCAAAGGGGAAGCCACGTGCAGATGACAAAGTATATTGACGGCGAGAAATTAACCTTTCCTGTTCCCGTCCATGCTGGCAAAATCGTTAAACAAGGGACTTTAAAGGGAATACTGAGGAAGGCAAACATTTCTGTGGAGCGACTGGAGAGACTCCTTAGATGATTGAAAAAGACAAACATTTCCGGGGGACTAGTGGACAGATTTATTAGACAATGGTATATTACCGAGGAAGCGGAGTAGTTTATGAAGCTGAGTAAGAAGGTTTGGCTGATTATAGGAATCGCCATTCTCGCTATCGTCCTCGCCGTCCTGTTCTCGAATTACTCCGGGCTGGCTGGAGAGCGGAAGCAATTAGAGAACGACCTCTCGGATGCTCAAGATCTCTTGCCTAGGCTCACTGTTGAAAAGGGAGACCTGAAAAACCAACTCGCTCAAGCTCAGTCATTGCTTGACAGTAGCCGGGCAAAATTCCCTGAATCAGTGACGAGCATTGAATACGGCGAGGACTTATTTGAGATTGCTGACGATTGTACTGTGGAGATAACCAGGCTCACTGCATCAATGCCGACTGACAAAGAAGCAGGAGGTTCTACCTATTCTGTTTCTTCATTTGCGGTAAGTGTCAGGGGTGACGTGGATGACATACTGGATTTTGTAGACGCTTTGAGGGCCGGTGTGGATTTTCAACTACCGTGGAGTGCTGAGCTGACGGCAGTAAAAATCAATTATGCCGGTGAAGAAGATACCGCAGGAACAGCTACCATCAACCTGGATATCTATGCCTATAAAGGTGAATAAACATGGCGAAAAGAGTTACCACCTTATTTATTAGAGATACCGCTATTAACCTGCTGGTAATGAAGGGCAGACAGGTGGAAAAGTGGGCTATCTTGCCACTGGAGCCAGGTCTGGTCAGCCAGGGGCTCATCGTTGATGAAGCGCGGGTAGCCGACGAGGTGAAACAGCTATTCAAAAGGGAAAAGGTAAGCACAGCGAAGGTTATCATCGCTTTAAGCGGGCACGATTCCCTGTACCGTATCATAACCCTGCCTGAGCTGCCTGAAGCTATACTTCCTGAGGCGGTAAGGCGTGAGGCAAAGAGAACGATACCAACACCTTTAGAAGAGGCCTATTTTTCGTACCAGCGCCTTCCCTCCGAAAGGGGAGAAGGTCGCGTTTTTCTGGCCAGTTTTCCCCGCAATCTGACTGATTCCTTAGTCAGAACGCTGCGTCAGGCCGGTATTAAGCCGTATATTATAGACTTAGCTCCTCTAGCCCTGTGCCGAATCCCCAATGAGCCCAGAGCAATCATTATAAATGCCGGGTTAGACCACCTGGATGTCATGGTTATAGCAGACAGGCTCCCCCAGGTCATCCGCAGGTTATCCCTGCCCGGCGAGGCTGAATCTTTAGAAGAAAAGCTGCCCCTCATCACTGAAGAGTTCAACAGAACTGTTGCCTTCTATAATTCCAGCCATATGGAACAGCCTCTAGATTCAACTGTGCCTGTGTTTGCCTGCGGCGACCTGGCAGAAGCACCGGAGACCTGGCAGTCAGCGCTTGGCCAGTCAGGTTATTCGGTGTCACCGTTGCCATCGCCTGTGGAACCCCCCGAGGGCTTCAACCCGAACGACTTCATGGTCAATATGGGGCTGGCTCTCAAGGAACTACTGCCAGAACAGAAAGAGGCTAACTTTTCACTAGTGAATTTCAATGTCCTGCCCGAGGCCTATTTACCCGAGCGTTTCTCTATATCACGAGTCCTTGTCCCTATCGGTAGTGTCGTTGGTATCGGCCTCATTATCTTTGGCGTAATTTTTATCCAGGCTAATCGCGCCCAAATCGAGACATTGCGTTCCCAGGTGACAGCAACTGAGAGCAGCGTCACCCGATTGCAAAGAGAAACAACAATATTGCGCACGCAGATTGGGCCGATAAAAGCCACCGCCGATGAGCTTAATGCCAGAGTTGTCACTATGGAACGGGGGCGTGCACAGATTGCCATGGATTTGAGTGAAATTGATAGACATGCCGGAGAGAAGATAACCTTGAGTAATGTTAGTCATGCAGGCGACTCGGTAACAGTGAACGCGGTGGCTTCAGATGAAGATGCCGTTTTCGGGTACGCCGACGATTTGAGAAAGAGCGATAGATTCTCGGATGTTTGGATTTCCTCTATCGCCGGGAGCGGCAAAACATTTAGTTTTGTGCTCTCCTTAACAAAATAAAGTTATTTAAAGAACTAGTTTTGGCATTTAAGCATTTGGATTTTGACATTTGGATTTGGGCAAAGGGATTTTGGGGGAATAGAACTATCTTCTAGAACATAATCTCTTCCCAAGCTATTCCCAGCCCTGTCATACTATATTCAGGATAATAAGGGGAGGGTGGGTTAATACTATTTTCCTATTACTAATGGGCGATTGACAGTAAGGATGAAGGAAGCTTACACTATATTATAAATATACTCAAATATACTATAAAGCAGGGGTAAAATTGTGTTGGGATTTATGTAGTTGACTATAGAAGGGAAAAAATATGGATGTTTTTTCATTGCTTCGGACAGCTAACTCAAAGCGGGCTAGCGATTTGCATCTGGTTGTTGGCAGCCCAGCAATATTCCGTATCGACGGCACTCTGGAATCATCAAACGGTGTAGCTCCACTAAGCGCTGAGGATATAAACGAAGCTTTTCTCCAGCTAACCACGCCTGAGGAGAGAGAAACCTTCCACCGCCATCTGGAGCTTGACTTTGGCTATACATTACCGGATGTCGGTCGTCTGCGATGCAATGCCGCTCAGCAGCGCGGGTCTATCAGCCTTGCCGTGCGCCTGCTGCTGCCAAAAATCCCCACCCTAGACGAACTGGAACTGCCCCAGATATGTAAGGAGCTTGCTTTGAAGCCGAGAGGACTGGTAGTGATTACTGGACCTACCGGCAGCGGTAAAAGCACCACCCTGGCAGCTATGATTCAGTACTTGAATACTCATGAGACTCGCCATGTGGTTACCATTGAAGACCCCATAGAATATGTTTACACCAGCCTTAAATGCGCTGTGACCCAGCGCCAGTTGGGCACTGATACCCTATCATTTACTAATGCTCTAAAGCATATCTTGAGGCAGGACCCGGATGTGATTCTGATCGGGGAGATGAGAGATACCGACACTGCGGATGCCGTCCTTACCATAGCTGAGACCGGGCACTTCATATTAACTACCGGTCATGCCCCCAGCGCTACTCAGGCAATGGAGCGAATAATTGATTTGTTCCCACCTCATCAGCGCCACCTAGCTCAGACACGGCTGGCTTCTCTACTTGTTGCTGTGTTGTGTCAGGTGCTTGTGCCCCGGACTGACGGCTCAGGAAGGATAGCCGCCGTGGAAATCATGCTCGGCAATCCGGCAGCGAAGAACCTCATTCGTGAAGGCAAACTCTACCAGCTACCCAATGTAATCCGTACCCACCGGGAACTAGGCATGATTTCGCTTGACGAAGCCCTGGTCAGTCTCTATCTTAAGGGAACCATCAGTGGCGCAACCGTGCTTGCTTCCTGCAACGACCGCCAGGAAGTGGAAAAGCTCATCGGCAAGGTAAAATTATAGTCAAGCACATAACACGACCCCGCTTCGCTCCAAATCCTAAATTCCAAGCACTAAATCCTAAACAAATTCTAATTTCTAAATTTCAAATTCAAAACCGTTTAGTCCTTTGGATTTTGGTCATTTGATATTGTTTAGTATTTAGAAATTAGGATTTAGGATTTCTTCAATACCGTAGGGGCGATGCTCGTCCCCGCCCTTTTGTCATTGCGAGCCTTTCCCTTTTGTCATTCTGAGCCGCAGGCGAAGAATCTCACCTCCGTTCAGGCCTGTCCTGAGCGAGGTCGAAGGAGTAAACTCCGCGTGGCAATCCCATTGCCCCCGCGAGATTGCTTCGGCTGACTGCGTCAGCCTCGCAATGACACGGGAAGAAGACGCCTCACAACGGCAGGATGGGGTGCCTCGCAATGACACGGCCAACCTATAGCTTTTCCCAGCTATCCTTGTCTATTCCTGCCTGCTTAAGAATCCTCGAGAGCAATTCCCTTCCGACGTCTCTCCGGTGCGGATTAGGAAGTCGCAAGCGAATCATGCCTTTGAGCATAAATTGGTGTTTTCCACCAGAATAGGGGCCTTCAAAACCTAAGATTTGTAAATATCTGATTAGCTCGACTCTTTTTATAGGCCCAAGGCGGGGCACTAAACTGCTTCCTCTACTACTAATTTAATTCCGTCAACAATTGGCAGCGGTAGATGATGAGATATGCCAAGCATAATCCATTCCTCTAGGACCTCTTTCAGTTCGCTGCGGCATGTTTCCAAATCCTCAGCATTGGCATAAACACCATCAAACCCAGGGATATATCCGTAAAATGTATTGTCATCACAGAGGATTTCATATTTTGCCTTCCTCATGGCTGCTTCGATGTATTCTGTTAGCATGACTACCCTCTGTGTCAATTGTAGTATAAGCCAGCGAGCATTGTCAAAAGAAATTGTTCCAAGCGTAAGCGTGGAATCCCGCTGGAGATTGCTTCGGCACTGTCGTGCCTCGCAATGACAGGAGGGGTGTCATTGCGAGCCGAATTTCCTCTCCCTTGATGGGAGAGGACTAAGGTGAGGGTGAATTATAAGGACTTTTGCAATTGACTATATATTTCGGGCTTTGATATTGTTTAGTATTCAGCGGTCGGCTTTTAGATTGTCCCTCACTCAGGACTGATCGCTGAATACTGACTACTGACTACTGATTACTGATTACTTAAATATGCAAAAGCCTACCGGCGGGGTTGGCATTAACCAACTCCGCCGGTAAGTTATTCCGGATCAGTTGTCTAGTGTCTTCCTTGTGACGCTCTGACCGACTTACCTGACCCACTTGCCATGACTTCCGCTCGCCCCGGAGGTGCCCGCTTGCCATGTGAGTTCGTCCCAGCCGGTGCCGGTCGTCACCCAGCCGTAGTCTGTGTCAAAACCGTAGGTACCCGTGACGTTTCCTGCGAGGAAGTCACTCAGGTCGCCTGAGCCCGCAGGCCACGCACTGTTCTCAGCATAATAGGCCAGCGATGCCGTTTTCACATTCTCCACTTCGCTGTTGGCTGCGCTCAGTTTCCCCGTGATCATAAAGGCACCTAGATTGGGGATAACCACGGCAGCGATAATGCCCAGAATGGCCACCACGATGAGCAACTCGATGAGGGTGAAGCCCTTCTCTCCACGATGTAGACCCTTAAATATGGGATATTTTGTCTTTGTCATTTTCTACCTCCTTTTTTTGATTTTTTTGGAGCTTCGCTCCGGTAATCTGTTTTGCAGATATGTTATCTCACAACTCTCTTTTACCTCCCCCTTCCTGTTTTCTGGATTTAGCTCCAGTAATTCATCGTATATAATATAGTATAGCGTGCTCCTCATAGCCGTCAATCACCCATTAGTAATAGGAAAATAGTATTAACCCACCCTCCCCTTTCCCCCAAAATCCATTTGCCCAAATCCAAATGTCAAAATCTAAATGACAATTGAAATCCAAATGCTTAAATGCCAAAACTAGTTCTTTTTGTCATTTGAATTTTGGGCTTGTCCCGATTAGATCGGGATTGAGCTTCGTCATTTGATATTGTTTGGGATTTAGAAATTAGGATTTAGAATTTTCCTGCGTAGGTGGCTCCAGTTGCTCGACCTCAAAGACCCTTATTCCCTGACGCTTAGCGAACTGCCTGGCTTCCCTGGTGAGTCCGGGAACAGCAATAAAGACCTTATCCAGAATACCTGCATCATAAGCCTTGTCGTCAAAGTCAAATACCTTATCCAGTCCCATCGGCTTCTCATCCACCTCGATGCCAATAGCAATACGATGGATAATGATGCCCTCATCTCTGGTAGCCAGTATGTCTATGTTATGGGCAGCGCCAGACCGGCCTCTGACTTCAGCATCTTCCTTTACTCTGTAGCCCTGTTTCTCCAGGTATTGTATAAGCTGTGATTTGGACTTAAATTCAAAGGGCTCCTTCACTATTTCCCGGCCTGGCTGGGGACCACCAGCCAGCACTGTCTCCAGGTCCTTGGGTTCAAGCACCTTTATTCTCTGATAGCTGGCAAATTTCTCCGCCTCTTCGCCTAACGCGGGGATGATAATCATTATTTTATCGTGAATGCCGCTATCGTAGGCTTTGACATCAAAGTCCAGCATCCTGTCCAGTCCTATCTTATCCCTGGCAATCTCAACCCCGATAGCGATATTATGGGTAACGACGCCGTCATCCCTGGTAGCTAGTATATCTATGCAATGTTCTGCTCCCGACCTCCCTTTTATTCTGGCATTTTCCGTTACTTCGTAGCCATGCTGCCTCAAGAGTTTTATAAACTGTGCTTTAGGCTGAAGTTCAAATTCCAGCCAGCTTCTCTTCGTTTCATCAAAGCTGTATGAGTAGACATTTACCTCGTCAACCTCATCCTCATCGGCAAGCGAGGAACATTTCAGACAGCGCCATTTTAGCAGCGGCACGCTAAATATCTCGCCGCAATCACGGCACTTGCGCAGCACTCCCAGGCTCTGGTAGTCGATGTCGATAGTTCGCAGCTCCACTTTACACCTGGGGCATATATATCTACCCCTGGCTATAAATTCGTCTTCAAGGCCGACATACTTGCAGGCAAAGTGCTCGAGGACTCTGCCCCGGACGATATCTCCCGAGCCGCATTTAGGGCAGTGGATGGATGGTCTTATATTTATTGACTGGCACCGGGGACAACGGAGGAGCCTATCAAAGAAACTCTTTTTCAATATACCCTTATCAGCCAGGGATTCCATAATTGCTACTGCTTCCTTGCCTTTGATTTTTAGTGTTTGCTCAACGACTGGATAGATGAAGCCCAGCTCAGTGGCGAAATCAAGCCGGGGTTTAATATCAACGATCTTCGCCGCCAGCATTGCCGCCACCAATTTCATCGCTATCTCACCTTCCTCCATGCCGCTTACGGCTTGTGAGGTTTCTGTTGCTTCTATCGCCTTATCGACTTCTTCCATACTTTGCCTCCGTTCACGTAGTTAGAAAAGTATAATTCGCAATATCGCAGAAGTCAATAATAGTCAACCACAGCCAAAAAGTGGTCAGCGGTCAGCTTTCAGCCCGGATACTGACCACCAATCTCATTGCCCCACGAGACTGCTTCGCTGCCCCAATTCATCGGGGCTCCTCGCAATGACAGGGGAAGAGGGCAGGCCCAGCTTCGAGGCGTGAAGGAATCCCTTCCTTCACGCTTGAAATGGTAAACAATGCGACTGCCTCTTTCAAAAAATTTTGATTTTTGAATTTCTATGGGGTTAGTTTACTGCCGAGGGAGGGACTCGAACCCACACTCCCTTACAGGAAGCGGATTTTAAGTCCGCCGCGTCTGCCATTCCGCCACCTCGGCCTGATAATTGCTAACTCAAGAAGGCGGCGGGCGGATTCGAACCGCCGCATCGGGGTTTTGCAGACCCCTGCCTTAACCTCTTGGCTACACCGCCGCAACTACCAAATTTACTGGAGCGGAAGACGGGATTCGAACCCGCGACCTCTTCCTTGGCAAGGAAGCATTCTACCGCTGAACTACTTCCGCTCTGAATAAATTTTACCGCCTTTTCTCAGTTCCCGCAAGCTAACCTTGGTGCCGAGGGGGAGATTTGAACTCCCACGGGCTTGCGCCCACCACCCCCTCAAGATGGCGTGTCTACCTATTCCACCACCTCGGCCTGGCAGGGGCGGCAGGATTCGAACCCGCGACCTGCGGTTTTGGAGACCGCTGCTCTAGCCAAACTGAGCTACACCCCTGAATCAGCGTAATTATATCAAAAATACCCCTGGGGCGACTCGAACGCCCGACACACGGTTTAGGAAACCGCTGCTCTATCCAACTGAGCTACAGGGGCACGCCACTACCAGAACCTTCGCTGTGTCACAGCTCTTTCGCGAGTTTTTCCGATTTTTATATTAACAAAAAGCCTTAACCATGGCAATAGCAATGCAGAGCGGTTTGCTGGGCGATAGTTTGACAGGGGCTCGCATCTGTAATATCTGTAACCTAAGCCTCCTCTCAAATAACAGAGCGTATATTTTGTCACCCCCAAGCCAAAGCTCTGAGCAAAGAGCCTAGCGGAGGGTCTAGATTCTTCGCCTCAGCTAGAGTTCCCGAAGGGCACTCCAGCCAGCTTTCCAGAATTTCATGGTGGAGATAGGGGGACAGTTCCCGAACTTTTATCTGAGGAGAAGGGGCTGATTACGGCGGTGTAGGAGTTGCTTGTATCGTGCTTACATTGAGCAGGGGGTAACACTCGACATTTGTTAAACCGTCCTGCCTTCAGAAACTTGAAATAACTACACTTCCCAATATTGCTTGCCAATTATGGAAGCGTATGTTAGGATACAAAAGAGGAGGTCACATATATGCGAAGAAAGACAAAGAAAGCCACATTCAACCTGCCCACCGATGTTCTAGCAGCCTTAGACGAGATAATGGCTCGAGGGATGGTACCCAGCAAGAACGCTCTAGTTGAGCAAGCGTTAAACAAGGAGTTAAAAGAGTTGCAGAGGCAGGCAAGGCAAAGACTATGGCAAGAGGGGGCTAAAGATACCTTGTTGGTCAAGGATGTTGAGGATACCGAGGCTGCTTTCCGAACTGCAGATGCTGAAACTGCCCGGAGGATAGGCTGATGCCAGGTTTTCAGTGGGCAGTTTTTGAGGCTGATCTTGACCCTGTGGCTGGAGCTGAACAAAAAGGTACGCGCCCGGTGCTCATTGTAAGCAACGAGGAATTCAACCAGGCTATGCCTAATGTTACCGTCCTGCCACTTACATCAACACAACGCCGGCTATATCCATCTGAGATTCTTTTGCCAGAAAGAAAAGCGGGGCAGCCTCTGGAATCTATTGTAATGGCTCACCAGATAAGAACAATCTCAAAACAGCGACTGGGAAGATTGCTTGGCTATCTTGATGACGCCCAGCTTCGGCATGAAATACATCGAGCTATCAAAGAGCACTTGGATATGGAATGAATAGTGACAGTTCCCGAAGGGCACTCCAGCCAGCTTTCCAGAATTTCCTGGTGGAGATAGGGGGATTCGAACCCCCGACCTTCCCGATGTAATCGGGACGCTCTTCCTGATTATCGATTTATTCTAAGGGCTTTTTCCATATATTCGTGACTTTTCCATGATTTAATCTCTCGTTCTCTTTGTCTGGCTTCGGCTAGAGTTTGAAAGAATTCGGAATATACCAGTTTCCAGGGACGATAACTCTTTGTTGACCTGCTTTTTCCGTCGTTATGCTGAGCTACTCTACGTGATATATCCTTTGTAGAACCTATATAATATCGATTGTTTAATTCACTAAGAAGGACATATGTATAAAACATATCGATAAAAATGGAGATAGGGGGATTCGAACCCCCGACCTCTGCGATGCGAACGCAGCGCTCTCCCAACTGAGCTATATCCCCAAATTCAATTCTAGCAATGCCCCGAGTGTGGGTCAAGTCAACTGCTCCTTGCCCTTGCCTGATAACACTGCTATACTGAGCGAAAGCTATGACCTATGAAATCGTCATCGGCCTGGAGGTTCATACTCAGCTATTAACCAAGAGCAAGATGTTCTGTAGCTGCAGCACCGATTATGCCAGCGCTCCTCCCAATACCCACGTCTGCCCCATCTGCCTGGGCATGCCCGGCGTCCTCCCTGGCATCAATGAAAAAGCAATAGAATATACAGTAATGACCGCCCTGGCTTTAAATTGCACCATCCCCGAATATACCAAATTCGACCGTAAGAACTACTTTTACCCTGACCTGATGAAAGGTTACCAGATTTCCCAGTATGACGCCCCCATTGGAAAAGGAGGGTTGCTAACCATTGGTAGCAACGGTACCAGTAAAAGAATCAATATCACCAGGGTGCATCTCGAAGAGGATGTCGCTAAATTGTGGCACAGGGGGAATTACAGTCTGATAGACGTCAATCGCTCCGGGGTGCCCTTGATGGAGGTTGTTAGTGAGCCCGAAATAAGCTCCCCCGAGGAGGCTCGGGATTACCTTATCAGGTTACGCAATATCTTGCGTTATCTGGGAGTGTCCACCGGCAACATGGAGGAAGGAAGCTTTAGGTGTGATGCCAACATAAGCATACGTCCAGTGGATAGTAGAGAGCTTTTGCCCAAGGTGGAAGTTAAAAATATGAATAGCTTCAAAGCGGTTTACCAAGCCCTGGAATATGAATCGAGGCGACAAAGAAAGGTGCTTGAAGAAGGTGGAGAACTGGTACAGGAAACCAGAGGTTGGATAGAGGAAGCAGGCATAACAGTGACCCAGAGAACTAAAGAGTATGCTGATGATTACCGATATTTTCCCGAACCTGATTTGCCTCCCCTGGTTTGGGACCGAGCCTGGATAGAGGAAATCAGAGCAAGACTCCCTGAATTACCCGAAGCACGCAGAGACCGATTTATGACCCAATATGGCTTGTCCTTGTACGATGCTAATATTCTAACTAGCTCCAGGGCCATGGCAGATTATTTTGAAAACTGCGTTAAGCTAATGGACCCTGGCAAGGCCAAGACGGTTAGTAACTGGCTTTCAGGAGATTTCAGCCGACTGCTTAACGCTACCAACACTGAGGTTGAAAATGTTAAAATAAGTCCGAAACATCTAGCAGAAATGCTTGGCTTGGTAGATAATGGCACTATAAGCGGACCGGCTGCCAAGGCAGTGCTTGAGGAGATGTTTCGCAGTGGCAAGGGAGCCAGCGAGATTATAACAGAAAAGAAACTCAGCCAGATTAGCAATACCGGTGAAATAAGGGAAATGGTAAAACAAGTGATGGCCAATAATACCGGGGCAGTAGCAGATTATACCTCTGGCAAACAGCAAGCTTTGACGTTTATTATAGGGCAGGTAATGAAAGCTACCAGAGGAAGGGCTAATCCAGGCGTGGTGAGAGAGATTATTATACAGGAGCTAGGAGGTAAATAAATTGCCTACTTATTTTTCTATCGCCCAGATACTAATAGCAATAGCCTTAATTGCCACTGTACTATTTCAGTTACGCGGTGGAGGTATAGGGGGTATCTTTGGGCAAGCCGACTCAGTGTATCGAACTCGGCGAGGGATAGAAAGCACCCTTTTCAAGCTGACCATAATCTTAGCTGTCGTGCTTGTCGTTTTTGCTGTTTTAATCGCTAATCTGGCTTAGTATCTATAGATGAGTTCCATAATAACCCTGACTACCGATTTTGGCTATGATGATGCTTACGTTGCTGCTGTGAAAGGCGCTATCTTAAGCACTAACCCTGAAGCTAATATTATAGATATCAGCCATTCTATCGAGCCGCAGAATATCCTTCAGGCTGCTTTCATACTTGGTACTGCTTATCGCTACTTCCCTAAGCAAACAATTCATGTGGCTATTGTTGACCCCGGCGTAGGTAGTGAGCGCCAGGGGATAATACTGAAAACACCTTCGGCCCTCTTTGTTGCCCCCGATAATGGCATCCTCAGCTATATAATTGATGATTTATTTCTCGTTGAAAGTCGCTCATTAACCGAACATACTCATGACCTCAAAGAGATAGTATTTAAGACAGGCCTTGAAGCTGTAGCCATTACCGACCCTCGCTTCTGGCGACATCCAGTCAGCCCTGTCTTCCATGGAAGAGATGTTTTTGCCCCCGTGGCTGCCGGCCTCTCTCTGGGCATTTCCCTTTATGAATTCGGGGAGAAAGTTAACTCCCTGCATGTCCTCCCCATACCAAAGCCGTCCCTCGATCCAGAGGGTAATTTAGTTGGCCGAGTCTTACATGTTGACCGTTTTGGCAACTTGATTACAAATATTAAAAGCAATGATTTACCTGGAAAGGATGTCGTGGTTGAGGTGGCTGGGCACCGTATTCAAGGTATCAGCAGTTACTACGCGCAAAATGAAGGGGTAATGGCTATCGTGGGCAGCAGCGGTTATCTCGAAGTATCGCTGAGAGACGGAAGCGCTTGCGATTTCTTGGGCACGGTGGTGGGAGACGAAATAAAGGTGATTTCGGTTATATAGTGCGGCGGTATAAAGAATATCAATCCAAATCACCACGCTAACCGAAAATACCGCTGCCAGGATAAATCTTCTTGCCCCACCGAGATTGCTTCGGCACTGTCAGCCTCGCAATGACAAGGGAGTGTCATTGCTCTAAACAAATCCATTATAAAGTGGTAATATATTATGCGATGCCCAGGATACAGGCTTGAATGAAAAAGGCTTCAGGAGAAAGAAACTAATGAACAAGAAAAGATATCTGGTAATTACAGTAGTTGTGGTGGTGGCAGTGCTACTTTCAATCCTATTTTACACGATGCTAGCCAACCATCGCCCAGCTATCACCAGTTTGAAAGCTGAGCCGGAGAGGGTTCTTCCTTCGGGAAGCTGCCAGATTGTATGTACTGCTTCAGACGGCGATGACGACGAGCTAAGCTATGGATGGTCGGCTGGCGGAGGTGGAATAAGTGGGGAAGGAGCTACGGTTACCTGGACAGCTCCTCGCTCTGAAGGCTCCTACAATGTTACAGTCACGGTGACCGATGGCCGTGGTGGCGAAGTCATGAGTCATGTAACCATCAAAGTGAGAACCAACAGGTCGCCACAAATTACCAATCTGGTAGCCGATGCAGACTGGACCACTCCTTCGGGTAGTCTCCAGGTGACGTGTACTGCTTCAGACCGTGACGATGACGAGCTGAGCTATGAGTGGTCAACCACCGGAGGTGATATTTCTGGCACAGGCGCGGCTGTAAACTGGATTGCTCCCGAAGAAGCTGGCATATACCACGTCATAGTTGTGGTTACCGATGGGCACGGTATGGAAGACACATGGCCGTCGATACCTCTTAGCGTGACAACTGGTACTCCGCCAACTATTGAAGACCTGATTGTCACTGCCGAGCATAAATATCTGAAAACAACCACGTATGGGTACATGGTCGGGAAAGCAAAGGAATACGATATTGAGTGCAGTGTTTCAGACACGAGCGTCGGAGTGGTTTACACATGGTCATGCGATGGTGGCGAAATTTCCGGGGAGGGCTCTATGATTACCTGGACTGCCCCGGATATGAACGATTACTCTACAGTCACGGTAATAGTGTCTGATGTCGCCGACAATAGGGTGAGTAAGAGCATAGTTTTCTACGTCGTGTCCTGTTCAGCATGTACTTTTAGATAAAATCAGGAGATAAATAGTATTCTAGCTAAGGGCATAGTCTTCCAGGTGAAGACCTGCACACCATGGGCACTTCATACAGAAGATGCCTGAAAAGTCATTCAAACGGTAGTTTCCATCACCCTTATAAGAGTGGTAATATATTATGTGATGCCCTGGATTCAGGCTTGAACGAAGGAAGCTCCAGGGAAAGAAACTAATGAACAAAAAAAGATTTCTAGCGATTATGGTAATTGTGGCGGTAGCAATGCTGCTCTTGGCCTCATCTTGCACGGACAACTATCAGCCAATTATCACCAGCCTGGAAGCTGAGGCAGACTGGACCGCTCCTTTGGATAGTCTTCAGGTGACATGCAATGCTTCAGACTATGATGGCGACGAGCTAAGCTATAACTGGTCGGCTAGCGGAGGTAATATTACTGGCACGGGGCCTGAAGTTATCTGGACTGCTCCTGAAGAAGTTGGTATGTATGACATCACAGTTGTGGTTACTGATAGTCAGGGTGGGCAAGACACAGCATCGCTAGCTCTCATCGCATCAAATGGTCCTCCGCCAATTATTGAAGGCCTGATTGTTACTGCCGAGCACAAGTATTTGAAAAAAACCACTACTGGGTACAAGGTCGCGAAAACAAAAGAATACGATATTGAGTGCATTGCTTCTTCAAACACAAGCGGCGAACTGGTTTACGAATGGTCATGCGATGGTGGCGAAATTTCCGGGGAGGGCTCTACGATTACCTGGACTGCCCCGGATACGGCCGGTGACATTATGGTCACGGTGAAAGTGTTTGATGACATAGGTAATTGGGTCAGGAAGAGCATAGTTCTCGAGGTGGTGTCTTGTTCATCATGCGTGTTTGGGTGATGTTAGGAGATAAATAGCGATTTTAGCTAAGGGCATAGTTTTCCAAATGGTGACCCGCACACCATGTGCCTTTCATGTGAAAAATCCCAAACAGGGGAGGCTATCTTGAAGTGGCATTTGTCAATTCACAACAGGTTGACCAATTTTTTGAGAAACACTTTCCAGGACCGCTTCAGGAGGTACTTGATTATATCCCTGATAATCTTAGGAATAGTCATCGGATTCACGAGTCAGGGAACGTCGAGTACCGGTGAAGGTGTTGAGGTCCATTTCTTTCATCTTCCTGGCTGTTCAAGTTGTGAGGAACAAGAGCCATTCAATGAAAAACTAGAAAGTGAATACCCTTCAATTAACATTACTCGCCACGATGCCACTACACCTCAAGGAAGTGCCCTATTGTCTGAGGAGCTTGCAGAGCTAGGAGTAGAAGACGAGCCAGAGTTTCCCATAACAATCATAACCATCTCCGAAAATCAAGTATTTATTAGTGGTTGGGTATCTGGTGGCTGGGAATCCGAGGAAACAACGGGCAGAGCGATTGAGGAAGCTTTGCAGCAATGTCTGGCAGGGAACTGCCCGCCGCCGGCAGGTGAAGAACCCGGAGATGGAATCGTATTGCCCTTCTGGGGGGACTTTGTACCTGGTGATTATTCGCTTCCAGCTTTGGCCGTAATTCTGGGCCTTGTTGACGGCTTCAACCCCTGTGCTATGTGGGTACTTGTTTACCTTATATCCCTGATAGCGACCCTGAGAGATAGAAAAAGAATATGGCTGATTGTCGGCTCTTTTGTTCTGGCTTCAGGAGTCCTGTATTTTCTGTTCATGACAGCCTGGCTCAATGCTTTCCTGTTCATCGGCTACGTCAGGCCAGTGACAATTGTGATTGGATTGGTAGCTCTGGGTGGAGGGATATTGCAGATAAGGGAGGTGATAAAGACTAAAGGCGCCATTGTCTGTGAAGTTACAGACGAGGAATCCCGAAAAAAGACGATGACCAGAATACAGAAGATTGTATCTTCCCCCCTAACCCTGGGAACGGTAATGGGAATTATAGCTCTGGCCTTTTTGGTAAATTCTATCGAATTCGTCTGTTCAGCGGCAATTCCGGCGATTTTCACTCACGTTCTATCCCTGGCCAGTCTCACCACCTTCCAATACTATGGCTACATCCTGCTGTATGTTCTCTTTTTTATGCTCGACGACCTCATTATCTTCGGCTCGGCTGCTATTGCTATGACTTCAGGCCTGGGAGACCGATATGCGAAGTATTTCAGACCAGTAGGCGCAGCAATACTGATAATTCTGGGGGCACTGCTCTTGGGCTGCCTTTACTCTGCCCGGTTCGAGTTTCTAAAACCCATATGCAGCGTACTCTGGTAGACCAGTAAGTGCGGCAATACCGCCGATTTTTGGTGCCTTTTAGGGCTCAAAGCCCTGTGCCCAGTTTAAATACGCCAATCATCTTTAAGCCCGCGTAGACCATAAAAGCAATAAAGATATACCTTAGTGGTTTGGCCGGCAGAGCATGTGCTGCCTGGGCTCCAAGCTGGGCCAAGGGTATGCTAGTAGCTGCCAGGCATAGCCATATTGGCAAATTTATATAGCCTAGGGAATAAGGGAGGAGTTCGGGCACTCCCAGCCCATTTACGATATAGCCAACAATACCACCAAGGCTGGCGAATATTATTGAAGCCACCGATGTTCCTATAGCAATATGCATGGGAAAATTTAATGCTAACACCAGCATGGGGACTATCAGTGCCCCACCACCCAGCCCGGTCAACCCGCTGACCATGCCTATAGGGAAACCGCAAGCCGCGACAAGACCGCGATTTTCACGTAGCTCCTCAGCCCCCCTTCTCAACCTTGGAATTATCCCCAAGCCCATCCATAAAGCAATAGCCAGAACCAGTCCCCCAAAGCCTTTCTCCAGTATCTCGCCAGGAAGATGAGCAGCCAGAGTAGCTCCAACTACGCCCCCAACCAAAGCGCATGGGCCTAAAACCAAGGCGGTTTTCCAGTGAACTGCCTTCTTCTTATTATGTCTCCAGGTACCACTTATCGCTGTGGGCAGAATCACCAGCAAACTTGTCCCGAAGGCTATTAGCGGAGCAATATCAGGGGAGATGCCCATAGCCAGAATAAGCCAGTAGCTGGCTGGGACCATGATGAGCCCACCACCCACTCCCAGCAGTGCGCTGGCAAAACCAGCACCCGCCCCTGTAGCCAGCAGTATGCCGATATGAGTCGCTGTCAGCATCTGTCCTTTCCCAGCTTGCCTTCGAGCCAGCCAAGTTTGGCAACCGGCCTTTCGTCTACTCCAGGAATATATGGCTTGATGTCTAAAAGGGGGGTGCCGTCTATGGCGTCCAGTCCCTTCACCCTGAGGATATTCTTTTCCCTGGCTACCAGCTCCACTACAGTCAACCCCAGGGGACAAGGTCTATGTGGTGATCTGGTAGCGAAGAGACCATGTAAAATATCGTCCCAGGGCGTTTTAACCAACAGATGGTATCCCTGAGATTTATGAAACCAATAAATAGTGATAATATGGGAAAATCCCTCAATGTCTTTTAAGCCCTCCTCGAATTCCTTAAATACCTCTATCTGAGAAATCTCCTCGCTTTTATAGCCCTGATAAGGGACTGCCCCCGTATTCTTGTAAGGAGAATGAATTATCCCGATGGGGTTCAATTCCAGGCTACGCCTTTTCCTCATCCCTCAAGCCTTACTAACTAAGCTATCAATGCTTACTTCAAATTCTAACGACCCTTATAGGCCTTTTTCCATGGTTCTTTCTTAAAAGCCAGGTAGTCCTTGATTGCTTCTTTAAGCGCATTGGCCGCCAGGAGGGCACTGTGGAGATTATCCTCAGGGAGTCCCCCTAAGGCATCCAATATATCGTCTTGGGTAATCTTCTGAGCCTCCAAAACGCTCTTCTCTTTAGCCAGTTCGGTGACCATGCTACCCGAGGCAATAGTGGTGCCACAGCCATCTGTCCAGAAAGAAGCATTTATAACCCTGCCATCTCTCACCTTAAGGTATATTTCCATAATATCCCCACAGGGACCAATTATCCTGCCAAATCCATCGGGGGTGGGAATTTCACCCAGATTTCTGGGGTTCAGAAAATAGTCAATCGTTTTCTCTGAGTAGATCTCTTTCATATCATCCATGACGGCTTGCTCCAGTTCTTTGAAAGGGTCATCAAATTCCTCTGCCATTTTCTCTACTCCTCTAAAAAAGATTTCACGGGCTAGGCCCGCTTGCCTGACTGCGTATAGCTACTCTTCACTCTTCCCGTTTAGAGCTGCAACCACATTGACAAAAAGTTCAGACACAGCATCTGAGCTATATCTCTCAATTCTTCCTTCGTCACACAACCTGGCTAACTCTGGGTCAATGGGCAAGCTCCCCAAAAGAGGAGCTCCGGAAGCCTTAGCCATTTCCTCCCCCTTGCTCCTACCGAAAATTTCCAGCTTCTTACCTGTCTCGGGCAATACGAGATGGCTCATGTTCTCCACTACTCCCAAAACTCGAACATTCATCTTTTGTGCCATTTTCACTGCTTTTTTGACTATCATCTCAGTCAACTCCTGGGGGGTAAAAACAGCGATTACCCCTGAGATGGGTATTGCCTGCAGCACCGTCAATGGGGCATCTCCAGTGCCCGGCGGCAGGTCTATTATGAGATAATCCAGCTTGCCCCAAAGAACTTCCTCCCAGAATTGCGTGATAGCTCTAGACATGAGGGGACCCCTCCAGATAACCACTTCATCCTCACTAGGCAAAAGCAGATTCATGGACATAATTTCA
>JAUWYE010000040.1 GCA_030615965.1 Dehalococcoidia bacterium
CCATGCCAAAACCAACGGCTACCTGGGTATTATTCACCCTGAGAATAATCGGGCCTCGAAATAGCGTAGAATTCAGCTTGGTTACTTTCTTTCCTGGCCTGATACCCAAAGCATCCAGACGCCGAATTAAGTCATGTCCTCCCAGAACCTCAACCACAGTGCCTGTCTGTCCGGTCCTCATCTCAGCCAGGGTCGATTGCTCATTTTGATGTATGGTCATAGCTTATCTCCTATCTTTAATAAGTTAGTCTTGCCTAACTTACAAGTTCAAATTTTTTGCCGTTTTTATTTCCCTTTCTTCGCACTTCTTTCCAAGCAATCTTGAGGGAACTCTCCATGCTCTAAATAATATTTATACCTGCTGGGGAAATTAGCCCTTCCCAGCGGACATGCCTCTATAAACTCCACAAACTTTGCCAGTCTCTCCATACTCAAGGGGCTAATGACGTGCTCAATCTTGCAGGCATCTTCTTCTGCGGTTTCTCGGTTAATGCCCAGAGCTTGCGCAAAAAAGCGGGTCAACGCCTCATGGCGGCGAATCACATCGCGGGCAACCGCATCACCTTCGGGAGTAAGCTTTATGCGGCCATATCTCTCATGCTCCACAAGACGCTGTTCTGAGAGTTTTTTCAAGGCAGAGGTAACACTGGGCATTTTAACTTTCAGTTTTCGGCTGATCTGACTTACCCTCACCACCTTGTCTTTTCCCTGGAGCATAGCCACTGCCTCGAGATAGTCTTCCATGCTGGCGGTCTGTTCTCTTTGCACTTCTTGTCTTACCATTGCCTACCCCTCGAATTGTTAGACATGTCTAACAATTATAATATAATTCTTTTCTCCTGTCAAGATTTTCCTTAGGAGTGCTCAGCAATCCCCAATGTCATTGCGAGGCATCTTGTACCGAAGCAATCTCAAAGGATTGCCACGCTTCGCTCGCAATGACAGACGCAGAGTCGGTAAACAAGCTTTCTCTTGGGCTTTCACTAAATGGAAAGGGTTTTATTATGGTCGGGGTGAGAGGATTTGAACCTCCGACCTCATGGTCCCAAAGCAAGCCAGCTAGAAGGCGGAAGCCGCTTGCCTCCTTTCTGAGAGTTATTCTAGCAAATAGGAACTGAAGAAATCAAGTCCCCTGCTTAGTCATCTGTCCAGCGAAACAATCTACGGAGAATATTGCTTTGGATCGTGACTCAGTAATCATAAAGGGCTAATTTAACTTACTGAACAAAACAAGTAATTGTTAACAAAATCAATGAGCGTCAACGGGTGTGGGCAACACAGCTACTGCCTAGTATACCTTCCCACCAATTCTGCCTGGGCTAAGATGTGCCCCTCCATGGCCTGAAGCAGTTGCTTTTGACTTGCACCAGCTGCCAAGTCTAGCAGTCTATCCAAGGCGTACAGTCTGAAGAAATAGCGGTGGGTGCCACTCGGTGGACATGGACCTCCATACCCCAGCCGGCCCCAGCTATTCTTTCCATGGCGGCTGCTGTCGGCCAAGTCCGCATCTGGGGGAATGGCTTCTGGTAAGACTCTCGTCTCGGCAGGCATATTGTAGAGGACCCAATGGATCCACGTGCCAACCGGTGCATCAGGGTCATCACAGATAAGGGCAAAGCTTTGCACATTCTCAGGCAAATCACCCCACTCCAGCTGTGGTGAAATGTCTTCGCCATCGCAGGTATACTTTCGAGGTATCAGTTCACCACTGGCAAAAGCCGTACTCCTCAGATTAAAAGTCATTACTTGCTCTCCTTTCCCCGATTGAGCGGCCAATAATACAGCGAGCACTTACGAAAGAACAAAGCTCAGAACCACCACAGTCGGGTTGAACTAGAGTAAATGCTATCATCTGCTGCCATATCATTCAAGGCTACACTCAACAATGATCAGAAATGCTGGTTAACAATCCAGGCAATTGTGTAATCCCACCGTCAGCTACATCATGGTTTTCCAACGGCAGGCATCAGCGGCACGGCTCCGCCGCGTCCGCCTGGATGCGCTTGTTATATGTTTTATTTAAACCTTTCTTGCATTTTTATTAAGAAAATCAACCCCTTATTGTTGTTTAAGTTTTTTATTTCTTTCATTTTAGAATTATGTTCATGGATATCAATGAATATTTTCCCGATAAAGGAAGCAATAGCAGCTACTTGCCCTTCTGTTGGAAGATTTATAAAATGTGACAAAATAGGTATTGCACCGCCTCCGACCATAAACGTTCTAGTTATTTTCCGAAAAGTTTCGCCTTTTAATGAGGCTATTTTTAGCTTAAGATCGTCTAAGTGGGGTTGAATGTTGTTTTTTACTAGGTTTTCTATCTCTTGGTAGTCTATCTCGCTAAAACTATGGGATAGTCTATCTACTTCTATTCTAAAGTAGCCAAGCTCATCTGAAAGTTCATCTCTCAGACACAATATTTCTTGAGGATGTAACAAAGGTAAGCTTGGTACCAATAAAGATAGTGATTTGAAAGCAATATTGTTTGCGATTTCTTTTTGTGTTGGTTGATAATCCAAACCAGAAAAACTGGTTACAGCATTAATGGCTAATCCGCTTAGAATTGGGTTATCACTAATTGGTGTTTGTCCACTTGTAATTGCGAAATGAAGTGCTCCTGAAATGCTTTGTAAGCGATATAGCGAAAACCAAGGGGCATCAACATATATCTTATCTTCGGGAACAATACCTATGGATTGCCCCCAAATGCCAAAAGCTGAACCAGCGCCATTCTTCATTAATTTTTTTTCATTTGACTCAAAACTTTCCCAATCTGGAGGTGTTTGTTGAACTAGGATGGGCTGTAAAATATCTGCATTTACCAATTCTCTGTTTTCTTCAATAAATTCTTTATGTTTTTCGCAATGAATGCGGGTAAAAAGCTGTTTTTCACAAGGCGATTTACTGAAGAATGGAGTATCTTTTTCTGTTTCCCATCTCTCTTCTAGAGGAGATAAGAAGTAACTAGGTAGAAGATAAAATATGCGCACTTTATCAAATAAGAAACAAAGCTGCGCAAGGGTTTTTTTATTAGAAATTATACTATCTGTATAATAGAGACATTCCATACTTTTTCATTTTCTCATATAACATTAGTTCTTAAATTGCTTCTATTACTAGTTATATTATGAAGCCCTTGATAATCAATGTCAATCGTAAATCGCAATTGTGTTAATGTTATAGGATTTTGTCCTCTCTAACTGTGAAGGGGAAATGTCACCATGAAAGACAGGTGACAGTGCAGTCACAATCCGCCCTTTTGTTGGTGCCCATGAAGTCGTTTAATAATAGAACTATTGGGGTAATGTTCTCGCTTGCGCGGTGTAGCCTTGCCTCTCATTAGCGAGTCATAACTTTTGGATCCTATCAGCGACTTCCTCCATTGCTTGGTGAAACTTTGCCCTTGGGCGTTTATTATAGATGAGATCGGTAGGTATCCACTCCCTACGAGATGGAGGATGAACTCTCCAGCCTACTATTATAGGCAGCACGATTTTGTCTTCCCTACAAAAATAGTTGTGCTCATGCATATACTTTGCCTCGTTCAATTGACCTTCAGCAAGAGGATTTGAAGTCACAAGAATCAAAATGAACTTGCTATGGTTCATCCAGTTGTAGATAGTGGGCCAAACCCGGTTTCCCACCGATTGGCGACTATTCTTACCCCAATACAAAACGGGAAAACCTAGAGACTCAAGATACTCATGAGCTAATTGTGCCAATTTCTTGTCCTCATCCCTGTAGCTGATGAAAACGGGCGGCCTTGAGACAGCCAGATCTACCGGCTGCATACTGACTTCATTGGGCAATGCCTCCACCGCTGACTTATATAGCTCCTCAAGATAGCTCTTCCATCGTTGTAGCTTTGTCCCCCGGTGAGAACCCTTCTCTGATGCTTCATAGCCCTCCCAATAGAACGTAAGGTAAACAAACCTGACGTACCGCTTAACCTGGCTCTTTGTCAAAGTTATCTTCTCTCGCGCCCGGCTCCGTGTGGATCCACTTGGAGCGAACATCAAATGCATTCGTTCTTCCGGGAAGTTCCAGTCCCACTTCAACTTAGGCTGATAGTAGTTTACCCACATAAGCTTTCGAGCTCCTCGCCTTTGAAAAGCGTCCGTTGTCCTAATGCGTTCCACAACGGCTCTCTGACGAGTAGTCAAACACTGTGTTGCTTTTCGTCTTAGATCGAGATCCTCGGGGTAGACTGCTTCTAGCTCGAAAAGAAAGCCCTCACAATTAGCTTTGTTAACTTGCACATCGATTTCTTCAATCATCTCAGCTAGCATCTTCATTACAGTTCGACTGTGAATGCGGTAATCGCCGATAGCCTTTCGCACTCCCATATAGGATACAAAGGCAAGGTGTTCGCTCGCATATACTGTGAAAAAAATCATCCCACAAGTAATTCCATCTGCCACAGCAACATAATAAAAGTCCTCAGGGTCAAGAATGCTCTCGCGTTTCCTTCTCTTTTCTGTATCCAGAATATAGGCTTTGAAGTTCTGCCATGGTTCCCGATAATTGGCCGGAAAGAGAAGCTCGTAGACCTCTTCCGAGGCTTGAAACCACTGGAGTTGGTTGCTCTCATCTAGATTAGTAATTCGATGCCAGTTAGACATTATCGCTTCTTTTGAGATTATCACTCAATTACTTATCCGGCATATGATGAGCTCGTTCATACGGTGTTCATTTTACGCTGAGGATTCCTTTGCGACAAGAGGAAAGAAGGCGAAGTAATCTAAGATTGCACAATTCGCTAGAAGGTGCAATCAGGGCTCACATCTGGGCAATACCCCTGGGCGTTGACTACCGCTGGTCAAATACCGTGTAGGTCGCTCAACAAAAGCGAGGATTGTTCATCCGTACTCCATCAGCCGCTGGGGCCGGGATCTTGCGGCATCGGCTTATTTATGGCTGATATTTGAGTCAAAGGTGCTGGGGATGTTTCCAAAGAGCCGACGCAAGCTTCACCAGTTCACTATCGCATCTTCTTGAGGCGTGAACATTTATAAGTACTATGGGCTGCGCTTTTATGAAACCTCCGCGCTCGATGAGCTTGTTCGCGAGTATTATGCCTGATATTCTAGTATAAAGGTCTGGCGATAAGTAATCCTTCATCGACGCCATGATGCTTTTCCCAATCTCTTCATCAATCAGAGTTGGCGGATTCATAATAATAGCCCCACACTGTGAGCGAGGTAGCTGAGCAACCTTTCCAATGCACTTTTCTATTAATTTCCCTCCCTGTTTTGATTTCCAGTTAAGACCGGGGAAGTTCTCTGGCTTCGGCCATTCCATATGTGTTATCTCGATGAAAATATCAGTTTTATCTATTTCAATCTTAGCGTCCGGTGTGGTACCAGAATCCAAAATGGGGTAAGGTGTTACTAGGAATCCTTCCTCAGCAAAACAACTTAAAACTTCCAGTTCTAAGATGGTATCCAGGCATTGTGCCACGCTACGATTACGAAGATTGTCTTTCGTTTTCTTCCCCAGTTTAGCAATGCCTCCCAGGCGGGATATGTTAGATGCTAGACGCATTATATTATCGACAGTATTTTGAACACCTCCCAGTCGTAAATTCGCACATAGCCCCCCGTTTCTGATGTTTCCATACTTAGCATACCATTTGTTATCGAAAATGCCCTCCAAATGAAATAGCATAGCCCTGACATCTATTTCACTAATTGCTCCAGTTGTATCCTCAGGCACGCCGCCACTACACTGATAGAACCACCACTCATCTTCGGGTTTGATAGTACTGAGCCTGTCACATTCTACGCTTGGAGGTCGATCTATCATGCTATTGATATTAGCAGAATCATTCAGTAGCGAAAAGGGGAAGTTCCGTTCTTGCCAAACACGGGCGGCTGTGATTGTACATTTTGAGTTATTGTTAGACACGGGAGACTGAACAAAACCGAGTTTTGGTTAGTGAGTGCTGAACAAGGGGCCGATGACGACTAGATAGAGTTCCGCGTCAGAAGGATGAAGCAATCCGTAAAGACTTGCTCGTAGGAACAGCATAGTTGTAGATAGCACAAAAAAGTGTCCCGAGCAACCTCCCCTTGTTTGGTTTCCTCCCCTCGTCCTTTCGGCTTCCGCCTACTCAGTCTCGGTTCTTCGTCCACCAACTTCACGTTCGGCTACTCGGAACAACCTTAATGCTACCACATCCGTCAATAATTTGTCAACTTTTCGTTCCGAAGGGTTCAGTATACTCGTGGTTGATGGGAGGTGGTAAAATAGGGGTATGGCAAAATCTACTATTCTTAAACTTACTGTGGGGGTTCTGGTGGCGTTTGGAGTAACAGCCATACCTCTAGGTTTAGAGATAGGCGGGCAGATAACATCTGCTCAAGCTAGTGCCCTAGTAATCTCTGGGGGTGTTGCTTTAGTTGGTGCTGGTATTTTATGGTGGCGTAGCAAGCGTTTTGAGCGTATAGAGAATTACGCTCTCGCACAAAACATACCTACTTTGTTAGCTGATATGGATATTCGTCGTGAGGAAATAATACAGAGAGAGTTAGATAGAAGAATAGGCAGCGGTGACGTCAACTTTGTTTTTAATATTTTGTGGGATATGTATGCTGTTCTAGTCGGCGATGATTTTCCTAAATTGCCAACCGAAATGGACGAGAAGAGTATTATAGAGAAGTTGCCGTTCCTAATGGCGTATATCCCTCAAGCTGCTGATGCTATTAAGAAACTACAAGACCCAATGGCAAGAGAGGGTGAAGTGGGGACTGGTCTGTTAATGGCTAGAAGTGTAAATCGCTATTTCCCTATTGAGAATCGAATTGAGAATGATAGAAGATATAAAAAACTCAAAAGGAAATTAAAGACGGCTCGTGAATATTTGCCTAGTACTCTTGCCCCCAAGGCAACGATTGCTATTGATGACTATCTGGATGCTTCCAAGGCATACAAGACCTCTGCTGTTGTGATAGCACCTCTGAGTAAGATGTTGGAGGACAACGATTTGTTAAGAGGTATACCCTCTATCAAACAAATCATTGATAGATTCCAAGCGTTTCGTGAGCAATGTGTAAGGATAATGAACGACAAGCTGGCGAAGGTAAATGAAGCATTGGGGGATTTTGGTAAGGAGAAGAAGGAATGAACTGTAAATACTGTGGTTCGCCAAACGTAGTCAAATTCGGCACTTTTAACGGCATCCAGCGTTACTGGTGCAAAGATTGTAAACGGAAATTCGCCGATAACAGAGCCTTGCCTAAAATGAAAACAGACGTAAAGATAATAGCCTCAGCCTTAAGTTGCTACTTTGGCGGTATGCCTCTAGACGCTATTCAGAGGCACTTACAGCAGCAATTTAACACTTATTACTCTGAAATGGGTATCTATAACTGGGTAAAGCGTTTCTCTAAAGAGGCGGTAAACAAGATAAAAGACTTTCAGCCTGTTGTCGGCGATACTTGGATTGCCGATGAGACGATGTTGAAGGCTGGCGGTAAGAAAATATGGTTTTTTGATGTGATAGATGAAAAGACACGCTACCTACTAGCCTCTAGATTAGCTACAAGCAGAACAATCAAAGAGGCAGCCTTAGTAATGAACGAAGCTAAACGGAGAGCAGGGAAATCACCAAAGAGGATTATAACCGATAGACTAGCAGCTTACATAGACGGGATTGAATTAGTCTTTGGGGGTGATACCAAGCACATTCAGAGCAAGCCTTTCACCGATGTTAATTCAACCAATATCATTGAACGTTTTCAGGGAACACTGAAGGACAGAACGAAGATTATACGTGGCTTCAAGAATATGGGGACAGCCGAGCTACTGACCGATGCTTGGCTAGTCCACTACAACTTCTTCAAGGAACACGAGGCATTAGGGAATATTCCCCCAGCACAAAAGATGGGAATACCTACACCCCTCAAAAACTGGGCTGAGGTAGTAAGCCAACCAAAGGCAGCACCATCTGTTAAAGTTGAAATAGTCAAAGAACCTACACGGGTATCGAGGCTTTCCCCCCTGCAGCAAAAGCAGACACAGCGTTCTCCTAAAGATGCTATATACACGAATAAACCTAGAACTGTATTAAGTAGGCATTCTTTTCGTGGAGCGAGGAGGGTAAAGCCAAAAGGCTTGAAGCAGAGGGCATATATTCAGGCTAGTGTAACAACACTTAGAAAATGAGGTGCTAAATGGTTAATAAATCTAATATAGATGACTCTCTTAAAGCAGATTTTTGCATAGAAATACAGTACAAAAAGGAGTCGGAAAACCCCTCAAGAGTATTCCGTTCTATGTCCGAACTTATAGACTCATTCCAAGAGACAGAC
This sequence comes from Dehalococcoidia bacterium, assembly GCA_030615965.1. GTDB lineage: Bacteria > Chloroflexota > Dehalococcoidia > GIF9 > AB-539-J10 > RBG-13-51-36. The sequence continues at coordinate 8,313 of JAUWYE010000040.1, forward strand.
AGGCACTTGGTAAAAGCGATTGCTGTTGATATTGAGACAATCCTATTACTGGAAGATATTGAAGCAGGGTCAATAAAAGTATGGCTACGCAGTTTGCTGAAGGCAATCCCTGATGATGCAGTATATCATCTAGACTGGAAACCTATAATTGGACAGTACCTTGTTAAAGCTAAGAAATTCATGGTTAACTTTTTAGAAAACAAGACAACAATCACAAACATTGATGAAATCAAGCCTTTAGAGGACGAGATATACAGGTTAGCTGAAAAAACAAAGGTAAGATGGCTACCAGCCTATACCCGTATTCAACCACGCCAGATACTGGAAAGTATAAAAGACATTTCAGCCAGTCTGTCTCATCTGACAGAGGGAGATAACGCTAGATACATTGTACCTGATGAACCCGAAGCCGAATTCAATCTAACATTTAACCTAGCCCCTGAAAGCATTGAGGACTTGATAGCTAAGGAAACACTATCGTCCGAAAGCGAAATGCTACTTAAGGTAAAGAAACCAGACTACTTAGGTGAATCAATGTGGGATTTTAGACATGGAACAGCTATCATCTCCGCAAGTATATTAGACAAGGAATGGCTGGAAAGATTCCAGTCTAGGAATGTAGATGTCCGTCCCCAAGACTTTATTCGTGCCAGAGTGGGAATTAGTCATAAATATGACCAAGATGGAGAGTTGATAGCAACACATTTCAACATACTCAAGGTGATTGATGTAATATTTGCTCCCGACCAAGCACAACCGAATATGTTTGAAGGTAGTGATAGTAGCCGAAATTTTGGGGCAAAGGAGGGATAGTTAAGAATGGCTGATGAAAAATACAGCTTTACTGCAGTGGGAGTTTATTTCTGTGGATATGATTTGGAGCGCTTGGAATGGGCAATTGATGCGATACAAAAGCCAACCGAGCTTGCACAATTCTTCGGGAGATTGCGTTTTTATGAGCGAGTACAGTCTCTTGAGGATATTGGGCGTGAGGCCAAAGGTTATCACGACATGTTATCAGACTACGCAAAGCCCGAAGTTCTAACGGAAACCAAGAATGCCTTACGTGAGGCAAGGGCAAGGTGGGATGCCTTAATACGTGAACGGTTACAAGACCTATATCTAGTGACGCCTAAGTCTAAACTTGACCCAAAACACCTAATGAGAGGCTGTGAGGGTTTCTTAGAACAAGGCTACTCTTCTTTGCTTGAACCGATTGAGGTCTCAGACTTGAATGAGGCATGTAGGTGCATTTTGGTTGGTAGTGCCACAGCTGCTGAGCATATAGCATTACGAGCAGCAGAAAGTCTGCTAAGGCGATGGTACGAACGTAAGACTGGTAATAAACTAAGTCGGGGTACATGGGGAACTGTTCTTGATAGACTTGTAAAAGAATATCCAGAAAACTCTCGCCCTAAGGAAATTAGCCTTCTCGGCTATCTCAAACAGCGTAGGGACGAGGTGGCTCATCCAGATAGAGTTTCTAGATTAACAGAAGCCGAATGTACATTAATGAATGTTTGTGGTCTACTTGAAGGCATACAGCCAATTCTGACTCCAAAGAAAAACGGGCGAACTACAAAGAACGAATCTGTGGGAAAGGAAACACTGTGAAATCAACCACGTTTATACTTAACCTTCCGAAGCCCTGAAATGGACATTAGTTGATACTTATATGACCAGCAAATACACATTCTCCTATAACTAAGCTCCTTTCTCTGCATTGCACAAAAGTCAGTATTGTTCAATGATAATTCGATACATCACACATTCCGTCACAATGTGCACTCACAAACTTATCTTGACGATGGAACACGCATCCTGTTAAGCTTTTGCAGGAAGAGCAGGAAGAGAAAGATGAAACAACTCACAAACCATAGCAGCACTCCCTTTAGTTATTATGATGATGAACACCGGGTGAGACTTAACCCGAACTAACAGGCGTAAGATGAAAAAACGATTACCTATTTTGCTAACAGTGATTCTTCTAGCGGTTGGTGCGGTTACTTATATAGCTGTTGCGTATCTACAGCCTAGCTCTCAACTACAAATAAATGACGCGTATGCCGATACAGAGGTATTCATCTGTTTGGACCATAATGGGTATAGCTTAGTCAAGCCTGAACTACTTTGGTCTGGTCCAGCAGACATTACGAGCAGCGCAGTATCACCCAATGGAGATATCTATGTCCGGCGGGAGTTCATGTCTCAATCTGCTCCGCCGAAGTATTCCCTCTATAAAATTGAAGACAGTAAAGCTGTCTACATAGCAGATGATGATTATAATCGTCTTACTCCCCTCAGGTTTGATTTAGATGGGGCATGTTACTTTGCTGAAGCCAATGGCACAATCTTCAAATCTATTGACATTGAAACAGGTAGCCACACAATATATTATCGATGTCAAAATATAAAGCCGCCATCAAACTATCTTAGAGGATTCGGATTTGGGCCTGGTGGGATTATTTATTTTACGGATTATCATAAGATTTATAAAGTAGAAAATGGGGTTGAGGCACTACTCTATGATTTTGAGACAAGGTCTCGAGAACTGAACCTTATGTACTTGATGTGGTCAATAGCGATAGCCAGAGAAGGAACCATATATTTCACCTCAGATGTATTCTTTCGACACGGGGAGGGAGGTTCACGTGGCTTCGGTCCTGCAGGTATGGTTCTACAGTTAACTGAAGAGGGTGAAGAGCAAGTAATATGCGCAGCAATTAACCAAGAGGCAAGAGGAATATCTATAGGGCCAGACAATTCATATTATATACTCACTTGGATAGGGCAAAGAAGCGGTAATAACCTGATGCAGCTCTGGAAATTGCCACTGAGACAGGAAACTATTAGCGAAGAGCCATTTGATTATCAAGGGGAATATGTTATTGCCGAGAGCAAACTAAACAATGAAGAGAAAAATGCCCTACCATATGTGCAAAAATATGCCGAAGAAGAAGATGTGAGCCCTGCACTATTGATGGCGATAATAAAGCAAGAAAGTGATTTTTATCCAGATGCAATTGGAGACGCTGGACTTGCCATTGGCTATATGCAGTTGCACTGGGATGCTGCCTATGACGCTGGATATAGAAGTAAAAGAGATACATTTGAAAGTTATTCAGAGGAATCCAAAAGTCTTGCAATGCAAGATTGGCCAACTGATGGCTTAGACCCGGACGCAAATGTGAAATATGGGTGTAACTATCTCAAGATTTGTTATGAGAAATATAAGGATAGTCTTATTTACAATACTCCGTTGGAAAATGCCATATCTGCTTACCAACTCGGTTGGCCGCATGGCCCCGATAAGAGTAACGAGACAAGCTATGTGAACACGGTACTTGGGCACTATGAATATTACGAAAGCAAGTATATCACTGCAATCGGAAACCACGGTTCAGTCAGCCAGAGAATTGTGCAGACGAACGCCAATACGCTGGAAAGCCATCCCTTCTCGAAAAAGACTCAGAGAGGTGGGGTCAGCTTCATCGTTTACACGGTAACGACTGGAACAGTAAGCGACTTTCGTGAAGAGACCAACGAGGGAGGAGAGACTGATGGACTATCTTGCCTAATCTCCAACGAATCAGGCAGTATTACCGAGGTGATAGTTGCTATCCCCAAAGACGCTATCAGGCACGCTTCCCGAATTCAAGCTGAGGTAGGCAGTACAGAGTTAGATGGAGATATTGTTGAAAGTGAAAGTATGTACTTTGTAGTGGTCTCATACCCCCAGACTCAGGATTTACAAAGGCTGACTCTGAGTTGGTAATACTATCACATTTGAGAAGTAAAATGGCTTGGGCATATTCACTTCCTACGTGGACATGAGTAATTCAGTAGGAGGATAGGTGACTGCTTTCTAACAACCGCAGCTCTGTAGCATGTTTGCCAACGATAATTCTAACCCGCAATGTCAAACAATCAGCCAACAAGTGCAATTAGCGCGGGCAATTGACATTACAGCGGCAGCTAGTATAGGCTTCAACAAAAAGGAGGATAGGTGCTTGAAAGGGAAGATAAGGAGGCTCATCCGGGAAAGAGGTTTTGGGTTCATCGCCGCTGAAGATAGCAAGGACGTCTTTTTCCACCGCTCCGCTTTGGCTGGAGAAGATTTTGATGCGCTGAAAGAGGGCAATAGTGTCGAGTTCAACTTGGAAAGGGGACCTAAAGGACTTCAGGCGATGAATGTCAGAGTGGATGACCTATTCCGCAAGCAAGAGAGAGGTGAATCAATGCAAGCATACTGCCTAAAGTGTCGTGCTAAAAGAGAAATAAAAGATCCCAAGACAATAACCATGAAAAACGGGAGACCGGCGACTCAGGGGACATGCCCCGTGTGTGGGACTAAGATGTTCAGGATTGGGAAGGCATAACGATAGAAGCCTTATGACTTCTAGAAGGCTGTGTATCGGTCATAATACCCAGCCTTTCTATTGTGATCACACAATT
>JAUWYE010000055.1 GCA_030615965.1 Dehalococcoidia bacterium
CCCCGGCTAACTGAATGGCTTATAGAATATAACTTCAACCGCCCGCACCAATCTCTTGCCTATCTTACTCCGGTAGAGTATATTGAAAAAGAACTTGCTAAAATCCGCAGTCCAGTGTTACCTATGTGGTCAGCCAGCACAAGCCGTTGACAAGCCACTGCTGTGGGTGTTAACATCTCACTGTTTCTGCTGGTGCGGCGCTTTGCGAACTGCCCGACTGAAAGGAGGTGGTATAGCGATATTAAAGAAATCATGGCGCCGTTGGAAAATCTCAAAACAAGGAGGAACTCATGGCTTATGAGAATTTAATTGTAGAACGAGAGGAAAATGTCGGCATAATCACCTTAAACCGGCCGCCGGCAAATCCGATAAATCTGGCTGTGCTTGATGAGCTGGATATGGTTCTGACCGAGTGGGAAAAGGATAAAACGCTGAGAGCCATAATCATCACCGGCGCCGGCGAGAGGGGATTTTCAGCCGGCTTTGATGTGAAAACGGCCGGGACGCCGGAGGGCGAGAAGGCTATGCCCTGGGGGCAGGAGGTGTTCAGCCACATCGAGAAGTATCCCAAGCCCGTAATCGCTGCCGTGAATGGCTTTGCCCTTGGTGGTGGGTGTGAGCTGGCAATGTCCTGCCACTTCAGGATAATGGTCAACTCCGAGCGGGTGGTGATGGGGCAGCCCGAGATTGCCCTGGGTATTATACCTGGCTGGGGTGGCACCCAGCGATTGCCCAGGCTGGTGGGTAGGACCAAAGCGCTTGAAATGCTTCTGCTCGGCACCAGAATCAACGCCCCCGAGGCTTTGAGCATCGGGCTTATAACCAAGGTGTCTCAGCCAGGGCAGTTGATGGATGATGCTAAAGAACTCGCCAGGGCGCTGGCGAAAAAGGCGCCGATTGCTGTGCAGATAATCCTCGACGCAGTGACCCGGGGACTTGAGACCACCATTGACCAGGGCTTGAAAATAGAACTGGAAGGCTCGCAGCGGGTAAGCAAAACGAAGGACGCCGTGGAAGGCACGATGGCGTTTATCCAGAAACGAGAGCCGGTCTTCACAGGGGAATAGCTTTCTGGGGGCGAAAGTAAAAAAATAAAAGGAGGTTTTCTGATATGAAAGTTGAAGACATCAAGAAGATTGCGGTTATGGGGGCCGGTGACATGGGACATGGCATTGCCGAGGTGGCGCTGCTTGCTGGCTACAAGGTGGCAATGCGGGACATCGAGCAGAGATTTGTTGACAAGGGGCTTTCTAGAATTAAGGAGAGCCTGGATAAGCTCGCGGAAAAGCAGAAAATCACTGAAGAGAACAAAAAGGCGATGCTGGCCAATATCAAGACCGTTGTTGATATTGCCGAGTCTGTTAAGGACGCTGATTTTGTTATTGAGGCAGTTCCCGAGATTATGGATCTCAAGAAACAAGTTTTCCAGGCGCTGGATGCAGCCGCTCCAAAACATGCCATACTGGCTTCGAATACCTCCAATATGAGCATCACGGAAATCGCATCAACTACGAAGAGGCCGGAGCAGGTCGTCGGCATGCATTTCTTTAACCCGGCTGTCCTGATGAAGCTTGTCGAGGTCACAAAGGGAGGAAAGACAAGCGAGGAGACAATGCAGGTGGCATATAATCTGGCGCTGAAGATGAACAAGGTGCCGGTCAGGGTTGAGAAAGACTCTATCGGATTTGCTTATAATCGGATCAACGCGCCGATTCAAATCCTACTTAGCCTCATATTAGAAAAAGGCGAGGCTGCCCCGGTGGAAATCGATGCCAAGATGAGAAAGATAGGTATGCCTATGGGGCCATATGAGCTGATGGACTATGTGGGGCTGGATGTCGCCTATCACGGCGCTCTTTATTTTGCTGACAAACTCTCTCGAGACTATGCGCCGCCCAGCTGGCTCAAAGCTAAGGTTGACGCTGGTACGCTGGGGAAGAAGACAGGAAAGGGCATTTTTGACTGGTCTAAAGGCAGGCCGGAGATAGACTTATCCAAGGCGAAAGAGGACTTCGACCCTACTGCTTTGATTGCCCTCCAGGTTAACGAGGCGACAAAATTGCTCGAGGCAGGAGTAGTCAAGAGTCCGGACGAAATCGACAAGGCGATGGTTAGTGGAGGCGGTTCGGTGATTGGTCCCTTTCAGCTTGCCAAGGGGATAGGGTATGATAAATTAGCCAAAATATGTGAAGACCTTGCCAAAAAGTTTGATGTCAAAGTGTTCGAGCCCACTGAGACATTGAAGAAGGGGAATATCTGATAAGAAACATAAGGGCCTACTTAAGTGACTTAAATCAGACCAGGGTCTGCATCACATGAATTGTTTCTCTTTTGGTGTGGCCCCGGTTTGATTGTGGTGTTAACCTTCTTCATAGTCTGGCTTTACCTCCTTCTAAAGTTGAGTTTGTTTAATAATCCTCTCTGTCATTCTGAGGTCGCCTTGGGCAACCGAAGAATCTAGAGACTCTCCCCTTCGGTTCACTCAGGGTCAGGGTGACAATTAAACGGTCTAAAGGTTTAACCAGGCCAAATCATAACTTTCGATTAGATTTTAGATGATTTAAACCGCTATTCATAATTTGCCGGCTTTTTTTACCGAATGCGGATGAAATTCTGGGAAGAATCCCGAAGAACTTGACAGTGCGGGGGTGATATAATATAAGCGGTTTGGGGCAGTGTTCGTCACTTTAGCGTGAGTGGACTGAGAGATTATAGATAGTCTGTTAAATGAGAAAAGAGGGGTTAATAAAAGGCAAGAGTTTTAAGGTTTTATCGTAAGAGAGTAAAAACAATGGCTAAGTTAACGGATGAGAAGGGATGAAGAAAGAGAAAAAGCTTCTATTGTTCTTAGCACTGGTTCTTGTTGGTGCGCTGCTTTTTAGCGTTGTCCCTGCTTCGGCCGGTGAAAATCCTGGTCGTGGAAAGTCACTGGTGGAAGCCAGAAAGTCCCTGGAACAAGAACTTTTGCCTCTGGCTGGAGCTGGCTTTGTTGGCATCGGCCATTCGGAAGCTGAGGGCGAAGTCATCGTCTTTGTCGAGGATGAACAGACGAGGGAAAGAGTGCCGCGCTCCTTTGAAGGCTATGCGGTGCGGACGGAGGTTACTGGGAAAATACAAGCCCTTTCTACTCAGGTAGCGGAGCCCATAACCGACGTTAGCGAGGAGAGGCGAGACGAGGTCAGCCCTCTGGTCGGCGGGATAAGCCTGTCAGCCTACGTCACGAAAGGGGCAGGAATATACCTGTACGCCGGCACCCTGGGCATGGTCACCTATGACGACAAGATTCTGTCTAATGCCCACGTTATCGCTATGAATCCGGATACGTATGAGTTTCTCGACATAGGAACACCCGTCATCCAGCCCGGAAGTGGCGACGGAGGAAGGTTAGGCGCTCAGGTGGGGGAACTTGAGGCATACATACCTATTGACTTTGCCGATGATGCGAAAAACTACGCTGATGCTGCTATAGGCAGTATTGATGGTGGTGTTGATGCGTCTTATGGCGAGCAGTTTGATGAAGGAGGTAATTACTGGATTGAAGGGTGGACCGAGGTCTCTAATAGAGATATCGTACGAAAATCTGGGCGCACGACTGGAGTAACCACCGGCGAGGTGATTCACACCAGTGCCTCTGTCGAGATTTGGTACGGCGACCAACCAGCTTATTTCGTGGACCAGATTGTAGTAGCTCAAGAGAATTGGTCCTTCTCAGCGCCAGGTGATTCAGGCTCCGCGGTGGACAAAGATGGAGAGTTCGTGGGGCTGGTTTTTGCTGGCTCCAAAGACTGCGCGGTCATTAGCAAGGCAGAGCACATTATTGCTGGGCTTGGTATCGCTGTTGAGCCTCTGGAGAATCAGTATATCCTCACCATCTCCAGCACTCCTGGCGGTGAGGTGACCACCCCTGGTGAGGGAATGTTTATCTACGATGCCGAGACAGTGGTTGACCTTGTCGCTGAGCCTAGCGAACACTACCACTTTGTGGGATGGACTGGCGATGTGGGTACCATCGCCGGTGTTTATGATGCCTCGACCACCATCACCATGGACAGCTCCTACTCCATCACCGCCAACTTCGAACTAGTCGAAGGTTGGTATAGCCTCACCATCTCCAGCACCGAAGGCGGCTCGGTAACCGAACCCGGTGAGGGGATTTCTACCCATGCCGCTAACACGACGGTCGACCTTGTCGCTGAGCCTGACGAACACTACCACTTTGGCAACTGGACTGGCAATGTGGGCACCATTGCCAATGTCAACGCCGCCGCGACGAATATCACCATGGACGACTCCTACTCCATCACCGCCAACTTCGAACTAGTCAAAGGTTGGTATAGCCTCACCACCTCCAGCACCGAAGGCGGCTCGGTAACCACCCCCGGTGAGGGGATTTCTATCCATGCCGCTAACACGACGGTCGACCTTGTCGCTCAACCTTACGAAGGCTACCAGTTTTTGAAGTGGACTGGCAATGTAAGTACCATCGCCGATGTCAATGCTGCCTCAACCACCATCGCCATGAACGCCTCCTGCTCCATTACCGCCACTTTTGAGACGTGTCATCCCGAACCCGTGGCGCTATTGGCGGTATCCAGCAACATTGGCGGCTCGGTAACCACCCCCGGTGAAGGGACATTCCCGTGTCCTCTCGGCTTTGATGTCAGCCTTGTGGCTGAGGCAGTGAGTGGCTACCAGTTTACCCACTGGTCGGGCGATGTGGACACCTTCGCCGATGTCGAGGCTGCCGAGACCACCATCACCATGGACAGCTCCTACTCCATCATAGCCAATTTTAGTGGGGCTGGCTCGCCGTGCTTCATCGCCACCGCCGCCTACGGCACTCCAATGGCAGAGGAAATAGAAATTTTGCGTGAGTTCAGAGATGAATACCTGCTCACCAACCCGGTGGGAAAGGGTTTGGTGGAGTTTTACTACAGGGTCAGCCCACCAATAGCTGAGTTCATAACTGAGCATCCCAGCCTGAAGCCGATAGTGAGGGCTGGGCTAGTGCCCGCTGTGGCCATGAGCGTCGTAGCCGTCAACACTACTTTGGCCGAGAAGACGGCTATAGCAGGCTTGCTGGTGCTGGTTTCAGTGGCACTGGCTATCTGGGCAACGAGACGGCGAGATAGAGGTCCAGAGTACACCTGAAGCTGAAATTCCTCTCCCTCGATAGGAGAGGATTAAGGTGAGGGTACTGTACCGGGGTGAGGCAATCCCTTTCTCCCCGTTGTCATTGCGAGCTCCGACTTGTCGGGGCGTGGCAATCTCAGTGGCGCGGTATTCACTGGCTATTACAGCGACACAGTGCCTCGTTTATGGTAGGCTTAATTAGTATTGTATCCTGGAATCGCAAGGGAGGTTCAGCATGAAAGCATGTGAAGGACGAGTTGGCCGGGTTTTTGTGATACGGCTGGAGGATGGAGACGTGGTGCCAGAATGTATCGAGCGTTTTGCCGAAGAGAACGGAGTATCTGTGGGACAGGCTATCTTGGTGGGTGGAATTGGGGGTGGGGATGTCGTCGTCGGCCCGCGACATTCGGAAGAAAGGCCGCCAGAGCCCATGCTCTTGCCCGTTGATGGAGCGCACGAGGTGGTGGGAGTTGGCGTGCTCGCTCCCAGAGAGGATGGCAAACCGGCTCTGCATATCCATGCTGCCTTGGGGCGGGCGGGGCAGACCATGACTGGATGCCTGCGGCACGGTGTCACCACCTGGCTTGTAGGAGAAGTCATCCTCTATGAAATCCTCGGTGCGAACGTACTGCGTATCAAAGATGAACAAAGCGGCTTCGAGCTTCTGGAGCCCAGGAGCAATTAGAATTTCCTCTCCCTTGATGAGCCTTGCTCCAAAAGTGCCTTCTGTATCAAAAGCCAAAGACCCGTTCCAAAAGTCGGTAGTTGCCTCTTCAAGGTAACTTGCCATAGAGAGCGGCACGAATGGCATCCGCTATCGCTTTGTCGTCTGTGATGTCAATAAAAGCACCTTGTTGCATTCTAGGAGACACAATGTAGGGAGCATTTTGGGTGGTTCCACGCTTGGCAGTTTGATAAATCAGTATTGTCTTATTGTCCATCAGATATACCCTCGCACCGAACGATCCTTGTTTAGCCATTGTCTACCTCCTTTGATTTATTCCTCAGGTTTTACTTCCTTGTCGACTACCTTTAGTATAACGCTTCTGCTTCGGTATTCTCTTTTTCTTTAATACTCTATCAAGCATTAATAGGACAGCTTTGGCATTTGTGGGATTCCTTTTACCAGCTCTCCAGAGTTCTACTGTATCAGACGTTACGCCTAATTCATCGGCTATTGCTGCTAGTGTCCAACCCTTTTCTACTAATTGAGTTATTCTCAACTGTATCTCGTTGTTCATTTTTTCATGGCCTTCCTTATTAGGATTTAATAAATTACACCAGTCTTTGACAGTACTCACACGTATGTTTGCTATGTTCTGACGCTAGTAACATGCTTTGTAAGGAGTCTTGCATGGTAGTTTCTAACTCAAGCCCTTTCTCATACAATCCCATGAGTTCTTTAGCAGCATCACTTTGTAAAAAGCGGTCAGCAATTTTCTGGTATTCACGGGGTAATGTCTCCTCGCTGCATTGTTCATCTTGTAGTGGCGGAAGAAAAGTGGTTACGTTTGGATTCTTCAACACATCCGTGTCGTTGACAGCAAGTACCTGATATTCTAATTCTGATAGATTATGGCCACTTGCGACCCAGAGCTTATATCTCAATTTTTTATCCTGTTTGGCTAGTAGTCTCATTATCGGTTGTTCAAAATAACGCTCTATCTTTACCTCATCAATTGTCCAAGATTCTCGTATCTTGGTACGCAATTGCTTGCATGAATCTGCGTACTTCTTAGTTGCAGCTTTCCAAGATTCATAATTTCGCCACATATTCTGGTTTGGTAGATGTTTTCTAAGTGAATTAAAAAGAGGATTATCCTCCGAGGGTACAGGAACCTTTGAAAACTCAGGACCAATCCGAGATACGTTAGGAGTATGAATATCAGATTTCCACTGTTCAATGAGGTCCTTAACAGCTTCTAGATGTTGCTTTAGGTAGTCTTTTCTGATTTCAATATGAGCTGGGTCTTGCCATAATCTTATAACCATCCAAGTCATGAATCCAGCAAACACTATGAATCCAACCAGAGCCCACCACTGCCACTGAATTTCATGGCCTACTAGCTGAATACTTACACTTCTAACATCATAGATTAACGAGATAATGGTTATAAAGCCACTCACGATAATGACCCCGAGTTGTAATCTAAAGAGGAACTGGCGCATGCTGCTATTCTGCCACTTCGTTTTCTTTGAACATAGCATACAGCATATGCTAATGTCAATATACTAAGGTAAAAATACCTTTGTCTTTTTAAAGGTATGCTGGGACATAACACCTGATTTGTAGCAGGCTTAATTAGTATGGTGTCCCTAGAATTCCAAGAAGGGTGAATCTAAGAAGGGGAGGTTCAATTTGAAATACTTCCGGTGAGCCTATGTTCGGATAACAATTCAGTTTTACGGTGTAGTATAATAACATATAGGGAACACCTAAAGGAGGAAACTGATGACTGAAAAACCGAAAGAGAAAGATGCCCGACAAGAAAAGAAACCGCTTGAGATATTCAAAGAGGCTGAATATCATAAACCACCTGATAGAGATGATAACCCTCCCCCTCCTATGCCACATTCCGACGAAGGAGATAGCGAAGAAGATTAATGGAGCGTATAAACTAAATTGGGTTTGGAATCGCTGCCCTTAGTAGTATTTCTACTGCTGCCAGGATTTTTGAGTTGGTTTATTTTCTGCTGGGGAACCGTAGTTCGTAAAATAAACCAACTTCAGCATCTATTTATTAGCCTTATTCTTAGTATGCTAGCTTTCACTTTAGCCTATTATCTTACTTACCTTTTTAAATTCGCTGCTGTAAATATATTTAATGCTTCGTGGGATATCACCTCATTCCCCGGATACATGGAAATACTTGGAGAGCCTCGAATGCTGCCACTAGAACTTGGTATCGCCATATACGTTCTTGCAATTGCTTTAGGGTTCTTATTAATAAGGATTTATAGAAATGAAGATATAGCCAAACTGTTGAATAGGGTGGGCCTAGATTTATATGCATACGAGGATACTTGGTATAGATTATTTCATAAAGCTGACTATGTTACTGTTTATCTGAAAGATGGAAACATTGTAGCTGGTTGGCCAACATATTTTTCACAAACTAGAGATAGAGAAAGTGCCGAGTTATATCTTAGCAAAATGCATTATTATAACAAGGAAAAGAAGCACTGGGTCAAATCTAGCAGGTCAGTGGATGGGCTACTTATCAATGCAGATTCGATTTCCCATATTGAGTTTAGGAACCCAGAACTAGCAGCACTGAAGAGAGAAGACTCTAGTTCTGTAGAAGGTGGTAGCACATCGCACATTTTAGGTCGTATGGATTATTTACGGATGGGGATAGCTCTCTATTCCTTTGGTTTGATATTATTTGGAATTCGAGGGTTGATATCCGCTTATAGTGTTGCTGGACTAGTATTTGTAGTTTTGTCCTTGGTATGTATGGCATGCGGACTCTTGGAGAAACCAAGGAATACGATAAATAGTTTTATTGAAAGACAAAGAAATCCTGTCATTAAAAGCTTTCCCAAGTTCTTCGAATGGTATATCATGGTAACACTATTTACACTTGGTCTTGTCTTCAGTTTAGCAAGGTTAACACAAGAGAACATAGCATTTTTTCTCGCACTATATTCAATTGGCGTTATTTGGATGTTAATAAGTTTAATTCAATTGAGATTAAGTTTACGTCAAAAGCGAGGCAACTGAAAAAGCATTCTAGGAGCATAACACCTTATTTGTATTAGGCCTAATTAGTATTGTATTCCTGGATTCTCTCCCGCTTTTAAGAAAGTCCGTTTTTTGCTACAATTGAGAGCCGAGCAATGAGTTATTTTCTGGGCGTAGATATTGGCTCTGTCAATGCTAAGCTGGCGCTTGTTGACGAGAACGGCGGGGTCGTTGAGTTTGATACCGAGAAGGTAATCTCCAGCCCCAGGGCCGCCGTCAGTTCGCTTATCGCCAGGCTGGGCGAGAGATTCAATCTGGAAGAGATTGTCGCTGCCGGCGTATCCGGCTCAGGCAGGGGCGTTATCCCCAAGGAGCTTGGCTGGACGGAATACAGTAGCTCACTGGCGATTGCCTCCGGGCTGCTTAATCGTTACCCCGACGTCAAGAGCATCATACAAATCGGCGGCCAGAGCACCCTGGTGATAGAGCTGGAAGATGGCTTAAAGAAGCCGTGGAAGGTGGAATCCAATCCCCTCTGCGCTGCGGGCACGGGAAGGTTTCTGGAGCAACAGGCATACAGGATTGGCATCAGCATGGAGGACTTCGCTAACCTGGCCCTGAAATGTAAAGGCACTCCCCCCAGGATAGCCGCCCGGTGCAGCGTCTTTGCCAAGACCGACCTCATCCACCTCCAGCAAAAAGGCGCCCCGCTGGACGCCATGCTCTACGCACTCTGCGAAAGCGTGGCCCGGATGGTCGCCTCTTTGAAGAAAGGAACTTTCCAGGAGCCGGTCTATTTTGTGGGCGGCGTTGCCGCCAATCCTGCCGTGGCTAAATCCCTCAATGATATGATTTCTGCCAGGAACGGGCATCCCGTTGAGGTAATCATTCCCGAAGACTACCTTCACATGGAGTCCCTGGGTTCGGCATTACTTTCCATAGGGAAAACTTCCCAGGGCGTTATGCTGTCAGGAACGGACGCCAGGCAGCGCCATTTTGAAATGCCTAAGCTGGAAATTGTCGCTCCGACTGGTCGGAGTAAGGATGGTCAGAGGATAGAAGAACAATGCGTTGGCTACCTCGGGGTTGACGTTGGCTCCACCAGCACCAAGGCCGTGATAATGGATGAATCGGGCACACGATTGCTGGGGAAGAACTACCTGATGACTGCGGGAAGACCAGTTGAGGCTGTCAGGCAGGTCTTCAGGAACTTGCTCCGGGAGGGCGCAGACAAGGTCAAGATAGCTGGCGTGGGTGTTACCGGCTCGGGCAGATATCTGGTGGGTGGCTTCATCGGGGCAGACCTGATTAAGAATGAGATAACGGCACAGACCAGAGCTGCCGCCGAGATGGATCCCGAAGCAGACATCATCGAGATTGGCGGGCAGGACTCTAAGCTGGTCATTAAGAGAAACGGTGTTGTCGTGGACTATCACATGAACAAAGCCTGTGCCGCGGGGACAGGAAGCTTCATTGACGAGCTGGCCGAGATGCTCGGCATTTCCGTGACCAACGGTGAGTTTGCTGATTTGGCATTTGCTGCCCCCCATACCATTGAGCTAGGGACGAGATGTGCTGCGTTTATGGGTCAGGCGGTGGCTTCGGCACAGCAGGAGGGCGTGCCCCTGGAAATAATCACGGCCAGTCTGGCCAACTCCATAGCCAAGAACTATCTCTCCAAAGTGGTGGAGCACAGAAAGCTGGGCGACAAGGTTATCCTCACTGGAGCGGTATTCTACAACAAGGCCGTAGTCTCTGCCTTCCATCATGAGCTTGAGGGGAAAAAACTGACCGTGCCGGAGCACAAAGAGGTCAGCGGCGCCATAGGCGCAGCCCTCCTGGCAAAAGAG
Source organism: Dehalococcoidia bacterium (assembly GCA_030615965.1). Lineage (GTDB taxonomy): Bacteria > Chloroflexota > Dehalococcoidia > GIF9 > AB-539-J10 > RBG-13-51-36. The sequence goes on from JAUWYE010000055.1 coordinate 10,669, forward strand.
GCCATGGCTCCGACAAAGTCGGAGGAATCGAAGTTCAAGGGCTTTCAGGAGGTTGTGGATAGAGAGTGTAAGCTTACTACATTCGTGTGCAAGGGGTGCGACAACAACTGCACCATTACCCGGATGGAGATGCCCGGTGAAGAGCCTAGCTATTATGGCAGCAGGTGCGACAAGTATGACGCCATAGCCAGCCATGCAAAGAGAGAGACCTTCTTCGATAAGCGGGAACAGTTGCTCTTTCGAGAGTACAAAAAGGATTCCGGCACAGGGCCTGTGGTGGGCATTCCCAGAGCATTGCTGGTCTATGACTATGCTCCGCTCATTATCGGGTTCCTTAAT
>JAUWYE010000132.1 GCA_030615965.1 Dehalococcoidia bacterium
GTTTCTATGTTGCGCATGTAATAATAGGCATCAGTCTCTCGGAACCAGACCCAGTCATTGACAAAAATTTGGTCATAAGGCAGGGCTATGCGTATGTACAATGAGATGCCACAGAGGGCTGCCAGAATTATGCCCACTATAACTATTGGGGGAAGTTTTCGTTTTTGCTCTGGACTTTGCTCGCTCACTTAAAATTCCCGCAAGGAAAATATCTTGCCAGCCTAAACATCTTCTCCATTATAAACTTACCGTGCTGGACATTACAATACATCATAACACCAGCTCCTTGAGACAACCTGTTGAACCAGAAGCCAGATTTAATCTATAATTGCACAATGCGAACTTATCGCGCTGTCAATTTAAATGTCCTGTGGTTTTTAATAGCTCTAAATGTCGTAATCTTCATAATCACTTTGGCAAGGCCAGAAACAATCTATTTTCTGGGTTTGACACCCGCGCTGCTCTCTCAACAACCCTGGACCATCATAAGCAGCATGTTTGTCCACGGCAGTCCCTTCCACATATTATTCAATATGATAGGCCTGTATTTTCTGGGGAGCTTCCTCATCCGGGCAGTGGGGGAGAGAAGCTTCCTGGCGGTATTTTTTCTCGGAGGGCTGGCGGGGAACATTCTCTTCGTCCTTCTCGCTCACCCATTTTCAGTAGGGATAGGAGCCTCAGGGGCCATTTATGCACTTGGTGGAGCCCTGGCGGTAATGGTCCCCAGAGTGCCAGTTCTTGTATTTCCCATCCCTGTCCCCATACCACTCTGGGTAGCAATCCTAATCTTCCTCCTCCTTTCTTTCCTTCCCGGGATAGCCTGGCAAGCTCACATTGGAGGTTTGTTGCTGGGGCTCGTAGCGGGTTTCATTTTTAGGAGGAGAAGACGAGTCTATTATTTTTGACCCTTCAATAGGCTGTTTAAAAATGTAGTTGCCCAATTTATTGGGCGGGTAAAAGCCCTATCGTAGGGGAGGGTCTTGTACCCTCACAAATGGGCGGGGACTGTCATTGCGAGGGGTGAGATTCCTCGCTGTGCTTCGGAACAGGCTCCGCAATCTGGGTGGGGAGGCAATGAGATTGCCACGCCCCGACAAGTCGGGGCTCGCAATGACAAAAAGCGAAATGCTCCGATGAAATCGGGGCAACTACAAAAATGCCCAAAATTGAACTGGGAATCAAAATTAAACAGCGTCATTGATAAAAGATGGAAATAAAAGAAATTCGCTTGAAAGCCGATGGACTTGAACTCGCCGGCGAGCTTCATATTCCATCGAAGGACAGGGTTCACCCTGCCCTGTGCATCTGCCATGGCATTCCGGCTATCCCCCCCGACCCCACCGACAGGGGCTATACACTACTGGCGCAGCGCTTCTGCCACGCTGGCTTCATCACCTTAATCTTTAACTTCCGGGGAACGGGAAGGAGCGAAGGTAACTTGGACATCCTGGGCTGGAGTCGAGATTTACAAGCTGCTCTTGATTTCCTGTATAACCTGAAGGAGATAGACAAAACTCGTTTCTGCTTGCTCGGATTTAGCGGAGGGGCAGCGGTTTCCGTTTATACCGCAGCCCATGACCCCAGGGTATCTTCAGTGGTAACCTGTGCCTGTCCTGCGGATTTTCGCTCTCTCCCTCAAAGGGACACGCCTCTGGACCCCATCCAACGGTTTCGCCAAATCGGGGCAATCAGGGATAAAGATTTTCCACCCTCAATAGAAGAATGGAAAAAGGGATTTGAGACCGTCTCTCCAATCAAGTGGATTGATAAAATTTCTCCCCGTCCCCTGCTTTTGGTTCATGGAGATGCCGACGAATTAATACCCCTGGAGCACGCCCGTAAGCTCTACCAGAAAGCTAAAGAGCCCAAAGAGTTAAAAATAATACCTGGTGCCAGGCACAAAATGCGCCTGGAAAAGACAGCAATGGCTTTTGTTCTAGATTGGCTAAAGGCGAGGTGCTAAACCTTAGTCCGAGCTGACTAGCCCGTTTATTCAGGCGGGGCAAGAAAAAATCGCGAAATTTGTAGCCGCAAGACATAAATTTGAAATCAAAATTGGACATTGGTTTATCCATGGCAGTTTCCTACCTCTCTTTTAGCCATAATCAGCCCTTATGCCTTGCCAGCCTGCTTTGTCAGCCAGTACTCGATGCTGTCAGCCAGGGCCAGCCAGCTAGCTTCGATGATGTTAGTGGAGCTGCCTACCGTCCTCCAGTTTTCCCTGCCGTCGCTGGATTCAATGAGCACCCGGACCTGCGATGCGGTGCCCGCGGTTTCCTCGAGGATGCGCACCTTATAATCAATAAGTTTTACATCAGCCAAGTCAGGATAGAACTGGAGTAAAGCTTTACGCAGAGCTTGGTCGAGGGCGCTGACCGGGCCATCGCCCTCAGCAGCCGTATGCACTATCCTGTTATCCACCTTGACCTTGATAGTGGCTTCTGACAATGGCTCTTCTTGATTTCCTCTGCTGGGCGGGCGGCGCCGTTTCTCCACCACCACCATGAAGTCAACTAGCTCAAAAGGTGGCTGATAGTCGGGCTGAGCCCGGCGGAGCAAGAGGTCGAAGGACGCCTCAGCAACATCATATTGAAAACCCTGCTTCTCTAATAACTTAATTTGCTTCAGCACTTCTTCAATTTCCTTGCCTTTAGGGATAGGTATTCCACGCTCTTTAGCCTTAAAGATAATACTTCCCTTCCCGGCCAGCTCGGAAACAACAACATGCGGGCGACTGCCCACTAGATTTGGATTTATGTGCTGGTAGCTATCTTCCCATTTTATTAAGCCTGATACGTGAATCCCACCCTTATGAGTGAAGGCATCATCGCCTACATAAGGAAGCCTGTCATAATGAGGCATGTTAGCTAGTTCTGCTATATAGCGAGAGACATCGCTGAGCTTGCCTAGCTGCTTGTCAGTAATACAATCAATGCCCATCTTAAGTTTCAAAGTTGGTATGATGGAACAGAGATTGGCGTTGCCACAGCGCTCGCCATAGCCATTAATGGTTCCTTGAACCTGAATAACTCCCGCTTCCACGGCAGCCAGGGAGTTAGCCACGGCAAGCTCGGCATCATTATGGGTGTGAATACCTAAAGGAACAGGCGGCGTTGCCAGCGAAGCGAAGTAATCCCTGACAGCTTTAACAGCTTCTACTATCTGTTGTGGCAGGGTGCCGCCATTGGTATCGCAAAGAACCACACATTCCGCACCAGCTTTAGCCGCTGCCTCCACCACCTGCAAGGCATATTCAGGATTACCTTTATATCCATCGAAGAAGTGCTCGGCATCGAAGAAAACCCTGAGCCCTTTTGCTCTGAGGTAACTTATGGAATCTGTAATCATGCTGAGGTTTTCTTCCAGCGTTGTTTCCAGAACCCGGGTTACCTGCTTATCCCAGGCTTTTCCTACGATAGTGACCACCCTGGTTTTGGCTTGAAGCAAGGCCTGGAGATTAAGGTCTTCCTCCGCCCGAGAATTCACGTGTCTGGTGCTGCCAAAGGCAACCAGGGTAGAATGGGTCAAGCGTAAATTCTGTGCTCTGGCAAAGAACTCGGTATCCTTAGGGTTAGAACCAGGCCAGCCACCCTCTATGAAGTCAATGCCCAGCTCATCTAGCTTCTGGACAATCTTCAGCTTGTCCTCAACGGAAAAAGAAATCCCCTCTTGCTGGGCACCATCCCTCAGAGTGGTATCATAAAGCTGCACTGTTATCATGGAAAATTCCCTTAACCTTTCACTTTTTGGGCAATCAAATCTCCCATTTCCCTAGTACCCACCTTAATTTTTCCCTCTGACATTATATCGTAAGTTCTATAATCTTGTTCTAAAGCAGCTAGGACGGCATTCTCTACAGCCTGGGCTTCAGTTTCCAGGGCAAAGGAATAGCAAAGCATCATAGCTATGCTCAAGATAGTGGCAATAGGGTTAGCCAGGTTTTGCCCCGCTCGACTGGGAGCGCTGCCATGAATTGGCTCATACATGCCAAAGGTTTTTCCCCTGGGAATTCCTGCTAAGCTGGCTGAGGGGAGCATGCCCATAGAGCCAGCCAGCATTGAAGCCTCGTCGGTGAGAATGTCACCAAACATGTTTTCCGTGACCAAGACATCCAACTCAGCAGGACGCTGAATGAACCTCATAGCACAGGCATCAACCAGCATGTGCTGAAGCTCAACATCAGGATAATCGGCGGAAATTTCTATAGCAATCTGCCGCCATAGCCGGGATGACTGGAGAACATTGGCTTTGTCCACCGAAGTTAGCTTCTTACGGCGGTTTCGAGCCAACTCAAAGCCAACCCTTAATATGCGCTCAATTTCCATCTCGGAATAAGCCAGGGTGTCAACGGCCTGCCTTCCCTCCGGAGTTCGCCACTGTTTCTTGGGCTGACCAAAGTAAAGTCCACCTGTGAGCTCTCTAACCACT
>JAUWYE010000036.1 GCA_030615965.1 Dehalococcoidia bacterium
TTTCTTGAGAGGCCTCCAGGACCCATGGCAGAAAGACGACGCTTGTGAGTTAGCTCAGCTAGCGGATTAGTTTGATCCATGAATTGAGATAGCTGTGACCGGCCAAAGAACTCCCTTATAGCGACTGCTACAGGGCGAATGTTGATCAAAGCAGCAGGAGTTGCCGCCTCGGGGCCAAGAATACTCATCCGCTCTTTAATAGCTCTCTCCAACCTTAATAAGCCAATACGAAATTGCTTTTGTATTAGAAAACCTACTGCCTGGGCCCTTCGATTGCCTAAATGATCAATGTCATCAGGAGTTTCCTTGCCAATGTTAACTGAAATAATGCGGCGGACTATTTGCACCAAATCTTCAGGGGTCAAGCCAGTACAATTCCTAGGGATATTAAGACCTAACTTTTTATTAAGCTTGTAACGACCAACTTTGCCCAGGCTATAGCGGCGAGGATTAAATAGGAAATTATTCAGCAAGGCCTGGGCACTACTAAGGCTAGCGGCTTCACCAGAAGATAGTTTTCTATAAATATCGAACAGGGCATCAGCCTTGTTTTTGATTAAGGGATCTCGCTCTATTGTAGAGCGGATAAAAGCATGCTCAGGCGAGTTATCTACATCCTGGAAAAGGGAAATCAAGGCCTCATCGCTCTCAAAGCCTATGGCACGCAACAAAGTAGTAACCGTTATCTTTCGTTTGCCACTCACCTTGACCGAAATCACATCTCGATTAGAAGTGTCAAAATCAAGCCACGCCCCATGTTCAGCAACAAGCTTAGCAACGCCCAATTCCCGCCCACTCGAAGGATCCCTGTACAAGGTGATATAAACGCCGGGAAAGCGAGTCAACTGATTAACTACTACCCGCTCTACTCCAGAAATAATAAAAGTGCCGGTATCCGTCATTAAAGGGAAATCACTAAAGTATAATTCCTGTTGCTTGATCTCCCCCGTCTCCTTGACCACTAGTTGTGCAGTGACATGAATAGGAGAGGAATAAGTCAGGCCCCGCTCAAGACACTCAGAAATAGAATGCGGAGGCTCTCGAAACTCATAATCGACGAAATGTAATTGTAGCCTGGTGCCAGTATAATCTTGAATTGGGGAGATTTCCTCAAACAGCTCCCTCAAACCTTCTTCTTGAAACCTGCGAAAGGAATCAAGCTGAACTCGGATAAGGTCAGGTATTTCTAAAGTCTCGGGCAATTTAGCGAAAGACTTCAGCAACTCGTGTTTAAGCATAGAAGAAACGATCCTGAGTTTTCTTCAAAATAATATCTTGAAGGCACTAACTAGAACTGGGAAAATTTAGGGTGACAAAGCTAAAAGAGAATGGGAGCATATACAAACTACCCAGTATAACATCATCATTTAATTTTGTCAAGTAGGTGTGCTGGCTGGTGATTCTCTTTTTTGGTTTCTGGCAGGCTCTGGCCCTCTTTCTGGCAGTCTTCTCTGCCTTCTTTTGATCAGGATAGAGTTTATACCTTCGTATCACTCTCTCAATTTTCCAGGTAGAGATCTCCTCGGAATATTCTTTCTTATAAAGAACCTCTAGCTTCTTCTTGCCGTAGTAAGGATATCTATTTCTTAAGCGCCTTATCCTCTCTTCCTGGATAAGGGTCACCTCCCAGTTCCTTTTATGGCGAGGAGCTTTAGATTGGTCAGCCAGGCTCTGGATATTGTATTTGGAGTCCTTAAAGCGCCTGGACCATTTGTGAAAGGTCTTCCTTGAAATGCCGAAGTGTTTGGCAGTCTGAGCGGCATTCTCCTTTCCCGCGGTATAGTAGAAGACCATCCACTCCACTCTCAATCTCTCCCGGGTTGCAAAACCCAAAAGGTCTGCCACTCCCCTCCAGCACTCACACCTATCCCGACAAGTCGGGACAATGAGCTTTCTCCGATGAAATCGGAGTAAAAGCTGGCTGGCTTTCTCATCCCGGTAACTCCTCACGGTAAGTGATTACCACTAAACATACCATGAGTGTTACCCATGTATCTCAGCCTCCGCACTAGGGCAGTCGAGGCCTAGTTTTGGTCATCGGGAGCCTGAGGGACAACCTCAAAGCTGACACCAAGGAGCCGTTTTCACTATACTTGTGCTACATTAAGCTGTAGTGTCAGGCAAAATCTTATGGGTAGTCTGGAAGGGATGCTGAAGCTGAAGCCTAAATTTTGATGGGGAAGAAATAAAACTTAATACAAAAATGTAGTGCACACCTCCATTTATATTGAAATTGATACAGGCCCTTATAATGGGATAGTGGCCAGTAGTTCCTCTATATCACCTTCCGTCGATATAAAGGATGCTGAGACTGTCATTGTATAAATCTCAGGTGTGATCGGGAAGCAAAGCGGTTTCTGGAAAAACCGTTCATGAGCGCTGGCGCACAACCCAGAAATGAAAAGGGGGCACTTTTTCAGGGTAAACTTACCTGTTACGATATTTTGAACGCTTCGCTTGCTAATGCAGGTGTTTCCTTACTCCTGCCTTAACTTTAAACATCCTGCTACTGGATAGGTTATCTAAAGACGCAGTGAGCATAGCTATATATTCGTCTACTTCATCACGATCGAATTGTATAACTTTATTGGCTATTCGTTGGCAATAATCGCAATGGCTACACCCGGATAGGCAATTTTGCTTCTTGAAGAAATCTATAAAACCTTCCAGAGCTTGGTTATCGATATAGAATCTGGGCGGTGGCCCAATAACTTTGTTTTGTACGCTCGGTAAATCAGAATTGCTAACCCCAATTTTCGGAGTAATGACGTTCCAAATATCATATAGGCTCCCCTGATAATGACGTAACGAATACGCTGTAGCAGCATTCAAAATTCGCTCGGCGGACATTGACCTACCACTGGTTTTGAACACATCGATACCTATCTCTTCGTAAACATGAATATCCTCGGGTCTTACCCAGCGGCACTTAATGATTTGAGAGATATCATAAAGCCTGTCTAGAGTACAACGCAGTACACAATAGTCTTCATAATAGCCGTTAATCGGATTATAACTTTGACTGGCATGCCCCAGGGTATCATGGTGGTAATATTCGTAGGGGCACTGGTATAAGCAGAGATTATTCAGTAGTATAGTGAGTTCGCAATTCACTGCGCTCCTGATAGCCTTGAGCAACGTAAAGTCTCGATTTACGTTAATGTCCAGAGTAATAGAATCGGCGCCTAAGGATTCAACCAATTTGGCTCTAGCAACGCTGTTCACATGAGCAATGGTTGATACCCTTACCTTAAGATGTGGAAATTGACGCTTTATAAGCTCAATCAGATAAGGGATGGTTACTGTGACGCTATCCACCCCAATGCTGGTGATCCATCTAAGATGCTCTAGCAACTCTTGATGGGTATTCTCATCCCACTCCATATTACCCATGCTGGGAGCATTTAAGATGTAGTCAAACTTCAAACCTGCTGAATGAGCCTGTTCGATGTATCCTTCCGCCTGATTTTCCACCATGTGGATGTTATCAGGACCTCTCCCCCCACTACCTATCATTGAGGTAGGCAATACGCCATATAGCTGTACATCAGCTTCTAGCCTGCTTAATGGCAATATCAGATCTGGATCCCAATTCGTTGGCACTAGTAGCTTCATGGCATCTCACTATTGCGCATAATACTGATATAAAGCCGGGCACATGTGCCCCACTTTATACCTTTCTTCGTGTTTAGCGAACCCATACTCTATATCGTGATACGATGTATTATGAATACAAAGAAATTTTTTGTCAATACCCCCAAATCAAAAGTCGCTTCTCCAAGATTTTGTCACCAAGTAACTACGCCGGGAAATGTCACCCTCCATGAAAATAGTAATATTGAATAGAAAGGGACAAAACTTAGATTATACCTTATAGGCCTTTGTATCGTAATGCGATGTATTATGAACATAAAGAAATTTTTTGTCAATACCCTTTTGATATTGGCATACAGTTAGATATCTCGCACAACCATAGCAGCATTAGATTATCATCTTGCAGCAGCGATTGATTAAGGAAATGCTCCGCCATCTATAGTGATGACTTGTCCTGTGATATAGCCAGCTCTGTCACTGGCTAAAAAAGCTACCATCTCAGCCACATCTTCAGGTTGGCCAAAGCGTTGCAACGGAATCATTGCCAGTATGGCCTCTTTCCTTTCCGAAGGCAGCTTATCTGTCATCCCAGTAATAATGAAACCTGGGGCCACGGCATTGACAGTTATATTACGGGAACCCATCTCTCGGGCTACGCTTTTGGTGAAAGCAATGAGTCCTCCTTTGGAAGCAGCATAGTTGCTTTGCCCTGTATTCCCTACTATCCCGGTCACCGAAGATATGCTAATAATGCGCCCCCACTCCTGCCTCATCATAGACCTCAGGGCAAACTTGGTGCACAGGTAAGCTCCACGCAAATTAGTGTTGATTACATCGTCCCAGGCGTCATCAGACATTCTTAACAAAAGGGTATCTCTATTTATTCCGGCATTGTTCACCAGAATATCAATCTTGCTCCATTTATCAGTCACCTGCTCTACCATGGCTTTCACTGCTTCACTACCCCGAATATCAGCTTCAACCGACATGGCTTCCCCACCTAGACGGATTATGCTCTCCACTAAATCATCAGCATCAACTTTATTGCTGGTTTCAATTGCCACATAATTAACTGCCACCTTGGAACCAAGGCTGGCAAGCTTCAAGGCAATGGCTTTACCTATGCCGCGAGAGGCACCAGTAACAAGAGTTACCTTCCTTTCCAATTCCATTACTGGCCTTCACCCCTTGAGGCGTTTAAGCACCAGACAGCAGTTTTCACCACCTAAACCAAAACTATTCTTCAGACATACATTCACTTGAGCTGGGCGAGCTACATTGGGGACATAATCCAGATCACACTCCGGGTCAGGAGTCTCATAATTTATGGTTGGATGGATAATCCCTTTGTTCATAACTAATATAGCGGCGATGGTTTCAATAGCGCCGGCAGCAGTAATGCTGTGCCCAATCATGGACTTAGTAGAGCTTATAGGGATTTTGTAAGCATGCTCTCCAAACACTATTTTAATAGCTTTAGTTTCACAGGCATCATTCAGCTTGGTGCTGGTGCCGTGAGCATTGATATAATCAACTTCCTCACTCTTCACCTTGGCATTTTGCAGAGCAGTACGCATGGCATAAGCTTCCGACTCAGGGGCCGGAGCAGTTGCATCGTGAGCATCGAAAGACCAGCCTGCGCCGGCAATTTCAGCCAAGATAGGTGCACCCCGCCTCCTGGCATGTTCACAGCTTTCCAAAATAACTAATCCGGCACCCTCAGCATAGACGAAACCATTGCGGTTGAGATCGAATGGGCGACAAGCCTTGGACGGGTCAGTTTCATGGGAAAGGGCTCCCAAAATATCTATTCCCGCCATGCCAACTGGCTCCAGGCTGGCGTCAGAACCCCCGGCTATCATTACATCAGCATACCCTAAACGAATGAAGTTCGTCGCCGTGCCTATGGCGTCAGCGCCGCTGGCACAAAGGCTATTCACAGCGCTGTTAGGGCCCTTGGCCCCCAGCATCATTCCCACCTGCATGGATGCTGCACTGGCAGTTGATTTAGTGATGAAGAGTGGATCGGCTCTTCTAGGACCCATTTTTTGATACAGCTCCCATCCCCAAACAACATAGCCTTGCTCTGTCATAGTAGCAATGATAACACCTACTCGCTCAGGATTTTCCTGAGTCATATCCAGGCCGGCTGATTGTATTGCTTCTTTGGCAGCAACAATAGCAAACTGAATAGTCCTTGAAGTCCGGTCAATTGCCTTCAAGTCCATATACTTTGTGGCATCAAAGCCATGCACCTCAGCATCCACTTTCACTCGAAAGTTGCTGGCATCAAAGTGGGTAATAGGACCGATGGCCGACTTTCCTGCGACTAATCCTTCCCAAAAGTCTTTTACATTTAAGCCCAAGGGATTAATAGTAGCAATACCGGTAACTACAACCCTCGGTATATTTATCGTGCCCCAGGAATTCATCGAGTTCTTAGGAACTCTAGCCATGTTCATTATTCTCATTTTCCCGCGAGGGTGAAGAGCCCTACAGAGGTGCCTCCATCAACAATAATAGTTTGTCCTCTTATCATGAAGGCCTCTTCACTGCACAAAAATGCCACTACATTAGCGACATCTTCGGGAATCACCATTCTTCCCGCTGGCGTTACTTGACGATTATTTTTTACCAGCCCCTCTTTGAAATAGAACTTCAAGGCCTCTGTCTCCACAGCAGAAGCAGCTACAACATTAACGCAAATGCCTCGAGGTGCCAGCTCTATTGCCAGGTAACGAGTTAAAGCTTCCAGGGCAGCTTTGGAGACTCCAACGATAGTATAATTGGGCAAGACAAAGCGTGAACCCAAGCTAGAGATGCTGACTATCTTACCACCCCTGCCCTCCATTAGTTTGGCTGCCCTCTGGGCACAGAGCAAAAGAGCTCTGGCGTTGATGTCCATAGTCCACTCCCAGGCCTTAACATCTATATCCACTACAGGACGGCCTACGCCTGAAGCAGCATTGCTAATCAAGATATCCAGGCGGCCAAATTTATTGCCAATCATATCAAACATTTCATCTATCTTTGCTGGGTCTCCCACATTAGCTCTGATAACCTCAGCTTTCACTCCCAGAGCCTCGATATCCTTAGCTGTTTGTTCAGCGCTATCGCGGTGGCGAAAAAAGTTGACAATAATATCTACACCCTGGGAAGCAAGTTTTAAAGCAATCGCCCGACCAATGCCTCGCCCACTGCCTGTAACTAAAGCCAGTTTCCCTTCAAGGGACATAGCTAAACCTTCTCCTCTTGCGCTACCCGATTCTCTACATAGGAGACAAAGTCGCCGAAGTTCTGAAACTTCTGGGCTTCCTCGTCAGGGATTTCAATCCCAAAGGTCTCTTCCACCGCCACCAATGCCTGCACTACATCCAGGGAATCCGCCTTAATTTCTTTAAATGTGCTTTCCCGAGTGATAATGCTCTTATCAACACGAGTAATTTTGGCTATGATTTCTCTTATCTGCTCTTCAATAGTCATAATTTACCTCCCTGGTTGAATTTTGCTAATTCCGATTTCAAACTTTCCACAACCCCGGCTTTTACCGCTTCCTTGGCGCTTTCTATAGCATTAGCTATTTGGGGAGCTCGGCTAGCTCCATGCGCTATCTTCACAACCCCATCAACACCCCACAAAATACCACCACCTCGCCTCTCAGTCTCACTGGATATTTTGGTTGCCGGGAACAATCCCTTAAACAATAATCTAACTAAGGCACGTAGGGGTGGGTACTTTTTTAGCTTTCGCTCTGTCCAAACCTGGGCATAACCCCCTACGCTTTCATAAAACTTTAAAAGAACATTGCCTACAAAGCCGTCACAGACAACGACATTGGCCTTGCCGTTTAAAATGTCACTGCCTTCTATATTGCCGATAAAGTTTAACCCACTATTTTTGAGAAGTGAATAAGCTTCACGCACTGCGTCACTCCCTTTGCTTTCTTCACTTCCCGTGCTTAGCAAAGCTACCTTGGGGTCAGTGATGTTAAGGAACTTCTTAGCATAGACTGAGCCAGCGACGGCAAAAGTTAGAAATTGATGTGGCTTGCAATCTACATTAGCGCCGAGGTCTACCATCACAGTATTCGGTGCAAAGCTCCCCAGAGAGCCAACAAGTGCCGGACGATATACTCCATCCACCATGCCCATAAATTGAATGGCACTTATTGCAGCTGCCGCAGTAGATCCGGCACTCACTAATGCATCTGCTTTGCCCGATTTTATCATCTTCGCCGCTACGGCAACAGAGCAATTAGGCTTGCGCCGAACTACGTCAATAGGCGGCTCATTTTCCTTGATAACGTCGCTGGCTTCGACAACATGAATGACTGAACCATTGGCGAATTTATACCCGGCTAATTCTTTTTCTAGAATGCTTGTGGAGCCAACCAAGAAGATTTCTACATCGTCTTTCTGAGCCGCAAGAACCGCCCCTTTGACTACTTCCTCAGGGGCATGATCACCACCCATGGCATCCACTGCCACCCTTATTCTGCCATTTTGAACCATATTCCTATCTCTTATCACTTGATAACTTGATTATTGCCTCCCCTGTGACTATTATTTCGCCTTTTTGATTACGGCACTCAAAACTGCAATTTGCGTATGATACATCATCTTTCTGTTCAATGCAATCAATCTTACCGTTGATAGTCAGAGTATCTCCAGGGCGTGCCGACTCTTTAAACTTTGCTCGAAGCTTACCCCCAGACAGCCAGCTTCGACCAAAAGCCGAAGTCATCATCTCCGACACATAGGCCAAGTTAAGCATACCATGAGCAATAGTTCCACCCAAAGGAGTATTAGCAGCAAAAGACTCGTCTACGTGGATGGGATTAAAATCACCCGATGCCTCAGCATAAAGATTAATTTTCTCCTGGGTGATATGTCTTACCACAGGATTAAGAGCCTTCCCTTCTTGAATCTCTGTTAGCATTTCTTTCTTAGGTGGGCAATGCTATAGTTGCCCTCCCCGATTGCACCTTTTCTTTGCCTTTGTCAAAAACCTCAAGCTCCAGGATTAACATACTCATCTTGCCCCGAGCTATTTTTTGTGCCACTCCTATGTGACACTCTATAGTGTCGCCAATGGGCACCAGTTTGAAAAACTCTAATTCTTGTGAAGCATGTATAGCGATAGTGCCAGATGGCAGGGGAATAGACCTTGTCATAGCAGCTATGGCACAGGCTGTAATGGCCAAAGGGGGAACAAATCCATCACCAACGCTATCCACAGCTTTCAGATATTTGGAGACGAAGGAGGCACTCAGTTCATAGACGGCAGGAGGGAATTCGTAACCAGGTATTAGTTCTTCATAGCTTATAGTTTTGCCCGACATTCAACTACTTCCCGATACATCGGTATACTATGTATATTACATTATACACTGCCCCTGATTATTGTCAATATCTTGTGCTGACTGACCACATGGGTAACACCGAGGAACATATTTTAGCAAGTTCCTTTTCAATATACTCTATGGGGGTAAGATACCGGCGGGATAAGGTGCCCTGCCTGAGATGCGATAGCCTTATGTTAAGAAGGCAGGAGAGTACATTTCAGCGAAAGAAAGATAGAAAACTGAGGGGCAAAATCGTGATTCTTGCTTTAGAAAAGAGGCGTTTTCGCTGTCCTTCCTGTGACAAAGTATTTACCGAGCCGGATGAGGTCTTTGGTCCCGGTAGGCGCTCCACCAAGAGGTTAAGGAAATATCTGGGTGAAAGGGCAAGGCATCAAACGGTAAGCCGAGTAGCTAAACGAGTAGCTAAAGAAGAAGGAGTAAGTGACAGCTCGGTGAGGAGATGCTTTACCGAGGAAACTGCCCTGCAGTTGGGAGTTGGCGAGATGAAGCCCAAAGCTAGCAGGGTAATAGGGCTTGATGAGTTTTCGGCGAAGAAAAGGATTTTTGATACCACGCTTTTTTACATACCAGTGGCCACAAAATAAAGGAAAGGCTATTGAGCAAAGCTCGTGAGCTGCACCGGATTTTCATCTGGTTTGCTGCGAAATGGGCTCGGCAGGATTCGAACCTGCGACCAACCGGTTATGAGCCGGCCGCTCTGCCCCTGAGCTACGAGCCCATCCTTCCACCCATGAAAAGTTTCACTTTTCATGGCAACCAACTTTGTGTGGAGCGAGAGACGGGACTCGAACCCGCGACACCCTGCTTGGAAGGAGGAGCCATCCCTGAGCCCCATTTTCTGCCCTTTTTGAACCTGAAAGGCGGGAGAAAACCGCCTCTTTTCCGTAACAGTCAGATGACCGCTTTTTTAACCTCCCGCCACTTGCTTGACTGATTTTACCATACTTGCCTGTCAGGCAACAACTGGTTTGGTAAGGACAAGAGACACTTCTTAGAGTCACCATGGTCTCTTTACAGTCAAAAGGATACGAATGCTTGGCCTACTGCTCATCGAACAAAAGAGGTTTTTATCGTGCTTGAAACCTAGCTAGAATGTTGTCTCCCCTAGCCAGCTGAGCGAATTTAAAGTTTGATAGACTGACAGGCACCAAGGGATTCGGAATTAAGTCATACAGAGAGGGTAGACCTCGTAAAATCCGTACTTGAGAATATTAAGCTGCGCGCAACTTTGCTACCTTGGCTAAACGATTGTTTCCTTTGACCTCACTAGTCCAAAGTGGTAGACTGTTAATATCTTCTTAACCGGAACTTAAATAGGTGTGAATCCAAGGCCAGGTCACAATGTGGACAAAGGCTTGAAAGAGCACTTTGGTTCATGCCTCAAGACAGAAGTGAAGGAAAATGAGAATAGAAAGCCCCAGATACACTGAGCGCTTCGGCTCAGTTCGGATTAACGATGTGCAGCAGGTATTGGAACTGGACTCTGGCAGAGCCAAAGAACTTCCCCCGCAAGAGAATATCGCCGTGCAAAAAATTGAAGAGGATGCTATCAAGGACTTCGAAGAGAAAATGGCTATTGTCATCCCCACCAAGGACGAGAAGCTCAAGCTCTTCGAGGGTGTTATCAGCGGGGTTCCCCATGAGTGTCTGATAATCGTAGTCTCTAATAGTCAAAGAAAGCGTGTTGACCGGTTCAGGATGGAAAAGGATGCACTGAACCAGTTCTGCCACTTTACTAGGCGTGAGGCTTTGATTATTCACCAAAAAGACCCCGTACTAGCCCAAGCTCTGTCCGATGCTGGCTATACCAGTATTTTAGGAGAAGACGGACTGATAAGGAATGGCAAGGCTGAAGGCATGTTAGCTGCAATCCTTATCGCTATGGTTGCCAAGAAAGATTTTGTTGGCTTTATCGATGCGGATAATTATTTTCCCGGTGCTGTATGGGAATATGCCAGATGCTACGCTACCGGCTTCAGCATGGCTAAATCCCCTTATAGCATGGTCAGGGTTTTGTGGCGCTACAAGCCTAAAATTTCGGCAGGTATGCATTTTAGGAGGTGGGGACGAGTATCAGAAATAACTAACAGGTATATGAATTCACTGATCTCGAACAAAACTGGATTTGATACCGAGATTATCAAGACAAGCAATGCCGGGGAGCATGCTATGAGCTTGAGACTGGCGGAAATACTCACTTATGCCTCAGGCTACGCTGTGGAACCCCAGGAACTCATATCTATCTTCGAAGGGTTTGGTGGTACTCTACCCATGGCACACCCTACCGCTGCTAAACATGGCATTGAGATATTCCAGACCGAGACAAGGAATCCCCACCTCCATGAAGAAAAGGGTGGGCAGCATCTTCTGCTGGAAATGCTATTGCCAGGTCTAGGGTCTATCTATCACTCTCCACTCTGTGAAGAGGAGACCAAGCGGTTAATTATCGATGAGCTCTTACAGCAGAATGCCATCCAGCCGGATGAAGAACCACCAAAACCACGCCTTATCACTCCACTAAGGGCTATTAACCTGAAAAAGTTCACCGAAGTTATGGCAGAACACATGAAATCGTACTCAGCATTAGAGGAAGAGGAATGAAAGCGGTCATTCTTGTCGGTGGGGAAGGGACGAGGCTACGCCCACTGACCTCCAATACTCCCAAGGCGCTTGTGCCTATACTGAACCGACCTTTCCTGGAGCACCTGCTAGATTACCTGAAAAGGCACGGGGTTAACGATGCAATTCTTGCCATGGGTTATCTTCCTGACCCAATCCAAAGCTGTTTAGGTGATGGTACTCAACTCGGGGTTCGGCTCACCTATCTGGTGGAGGAGTCGCCTCTAGGCACAGCCGGAGCAGTGAAGAATGCTGAATCATACCTGGATGAGCCATTCATTGTTCTCAACGGCGATATTATCACCGAGATAGACCTGACCGCTATGGTGAAATGGCACAAGGAAGTTAAGCCCAAAGTTAGCATAGCACTGACACCGGTAGATAACCCCACCATTTACGGAGTAGTGGAGACCGATGCTCGGGGCATGGTACAGCGCTTTGTAGAGAAGCCGAGCTGGGATAAGGTCACTACTAACAGGATAAACGCCGGCATATACATCTTGGAGCCTGAGGTATTAGCGCATATCCCAGCATCAACCCCGTCTATGTTTGAGAATTACCTATTTCCGCAACTTCTTGAGATGGGTGAGCCCATCTTGGGCTATCCCTCCGACGCATACTGGATTGATATTGGTACGCCGGAGAAATACCTGAAGGCAAACCATGACCTGCTTTTACAGCAGGTTGGTAGAGGCATTCAAGCTAAAGGAAAGAGTCAGTTCCATCCTACTGCCCAAATCAAGGGGCCGGTTTTGATTGCTGAAGGATGTATTATTGCTGAGGGTGCCAAGCTAAAAGGGCCCGTCGTTCTGGGGCCGCATTGTGAAATTGGCAAAGCTGCAGTAGTGCAAGGAGCGGTACTGTGGCACCACTCGAGAGTGGGTGAGAAGGCAATACTCAGAAATTGCGTAGTTTGCTCCCATAGCTATGTGGAACAAGGCAGCTATGTTCCCGATAACTGCGTGCTGGGCGATAGTGTTACAGTTACTTCAGAAAACATATTGGATAAAGGTACTAAGGTTTGGCCGGATGGCTATGCTGAGTCAAATGCAACTCAACCCCAAGTATCTGTACCATGATTTGGCTAACCCCGCTTTAAATCTGCTAGCCAGCAAACACACCAATTGAACAAATGTTCTGGATTTGATCCCTAAAGCCAGAAGGAAGTCCGAGTTTATATGTGCCCTATTTGTGGTATTGTAAATCGGAATGATGAAGATGTAAGCAGACAGATATACTCTATGATGAGTACCCTGTGTAGCAACAGTGCTGCCGAGGCTTGGCTTGTCTCCGAGGGAGTGTCACACAGGTGGCAAAGGGATGTTCAGGCAACAAGAAGACAGGCTCTGGGGCAGGTCTCGTTTGCCACCAGGGAACAAGACTTGGAACGGCCCGTGTTTAATCACGGTGCTAATCTGTCCGTGCTCTTTGAAGGGGACCTCTACAATAACGAGAAGCTAAAGTTGAGTCTCGCCTCGAAGCAGAAACCAAATAGCGGAAGTACAGCCGAGATAGTAGCTTACTTACTGGCAGAAAGATATCAAGGCAACCTAGTTGGTGCACTAAAACAGGTGTCGCCTATGCTCGATGGCGAATTCTGTCTGGCAGCAAGTGACGAGAAGCAAGTAGTGCTAATGAGGGATTTTGCCGGCCCCAGGCCAGCCTTCTATGCCGAAAACAACAAGCTTTTTGCCTTTGCCTCAAGGAAGACGGCTCTGTGGGAGATAGGGATGCGTAATGTAAGACCCCTACGAGCAGGAATGGTTGCCTCATTTGGTAAAGATGGCTTCAGTCTTGACGAGGCCTACCCATTGAGCAAGATGAACATTCAAGTGACCATCAACGACCTAGTTGAGGCTGTTGACAGCTACTGCGCCCTGCTTAAGGCGGCTGTTGAGAGGAGGTTACACAATGTTAAAAGGCTAGCAGCACTCGTTTCAGGAGGCGTAGACAGTTGC
>JAUWYE010000122.1 GCA_030615965.1 Dehalococcoidia bacterium
CCGAGATGGCCAATACGGAATATTTTGCCTGCTAGCTTCCGCTGGCCTCCGGCAATGACTACATCATGCTCCTCCCTGAGCATTTGAATCAATTTAGGGACATCAATTTTGTCCGTGGCGTTCACCGCCGTCACCGTGTTGGAGGCATAATCTTCTTCAGGGAAAAGGGATAATCCCAGCGATTTTATTCCGTTTTGAGCTATTTGGGCTATTCGAGCATGCCTGGCGAATATGTTGTTTAGTCCCTCGTTTAGCATTAAATCCAGAGTGGTAGCAAGAGCATAGAAAATGGAGATAGCTGGTGTCCAGGGAGTTTGCCCTTTCTGGAGAAAATCTTTGGCTTTGCTGAAATCCCAATAATAGCGTGGCATTTTCGCTTGAGCATGAGCCTGCCAGGCCTTTTCGCTTACGCTAACCATGGCTAGTCCTGGAGGCACCATCCATCCTTTTTGGGAACCAGTGACAACTATATCACAATGCCAGTCATCGGTAGGCAAATTGATGCAGCCCAGGCTTGAGATAGCGTCAACCAAGAGAAGTTTATCGAATTTGTTGACCACGGCGCTTATGTCACCGAGCTTGTTAGTCATCCCTGTGGATGTTTCATTGTGAGTTGCCAGGACTGCCTTAATATCGCCATCTGCTTTCAGTGCTTTCTCTACTGCATCAGGGTCAACTGCTTTCCCCCATTCAAAATTAAGGCGGATTACTTCAGCGCCATATCCTTCGGCGATATCGCTAAATCGCTCACCGAAGGCTCCGTTGGAGATGGATAAGACCTTATCGCCCGGTGATAGGGTATTGACAATAGCTGCTTCCATGCCACCGGTGCCTGAAGAGGTAAGCAGGAAAACGTCTCCTTTGGTCTGAAATACCTGTTTTAGTTTCTCCGTTGTTGAATTGAGAATTTTGCCAAATTCTCCCCCCCGATGGTTTATCATTTGCCGCCCCATGGCCTCAAGGGCTTGTGGCGGGCAAGGTGTTGGGCCTGGAACGCGTAACTGCATTTTTACCTCCTAATTAGGCTGTCTCTTTATCAGCCTCGACGATTTTAGCAAAGCGGAGTTTACCGACTTTAATTCTATCACCAGGTTTAATTTCAATAGTCTCGTCCCTGACTACCTGTGTGGTTCCATCTGCTCGGATTATCCGAACAGCACCCTGAGCAATTAACCTTTTAGCTTCGCTCATGCTATTCGCAAATTTGTTATTCACAAGCCACCTTGGCATGTCCCTGCGGTGGATCACTTCAACGCTAGCTTTGATACCAATACTTGCTCTCACTTCTATTTTGTGAAGTTCTTGCGTCTGATACTTCCCTTGGAAGTATTCTTGTGCCTCATCCGCTGCCTGTTTGCCGTGGAACTGCCTGACAATTTCATGAGCCAATCGTTTTTTAAGGTTCATGGCTTTAACCGAGCGAGTTTTCAGTTGCTCCTTGAACTCAGCAATTTCTTCTTCAGGAACGTCGGTCACCAGCTCAAAATAATCCGGGATAAGAGAGTCGTTGGAGATACGCATCACCTTGCCGTATATGTCCCGGGGAGGCTCAGCAATGCCTATTTGGTTATTTAAGCTCTTGCTCATCTTCTGATGACCACGAATGCCAATCAAGAGGGGAACAAGGAAAACTTGCTGGGGAGGCTGCCCCATGCCTTGCTGTAGCTCTCTGCCCACAAGGCAATTGAATTTCTGGTCAATGCCACCGAATTCAACATCGGCTTTGATGGCTACCGAATCATAGCCCTGAAGCAAAGGGTAAAGCATTTCAGTTAGAGATATAGGGTTGCCAGAACTATACCGCTTGTTAAAATCCTCTCTGGCTAGAAGTTGGGCTATGGTAAATTTGCTGGTAAGTTTAATTACTTCATCCAAGGTGAATTGGGAAAACCATTCGCTTTGCCATCTTAGCTCTGTTTTATCCTTATCTACCACCTTGAAGAATTGTTCCGTGTAAGTTTGAGCATTGCTCTTTATTTCATTTGGGGAAAGCATAGGGCGAGTAGCTGACTGACCGCTGGGGTCGCCAATTCTGGCTGTCCAGTCGCCGACTATAAGGGTGACTTTATGTCCTAGCTCTTGGAATTGACGCAGCTTTCTTAGGCCCACCACATGTCCCAGGTGGATGTCAGGAGCGCTGGGGTCGAAACCTTGCTTCAGGGTCAGAATTCTCCCCGAGTTCAGCAGCCTTAGTAGTTCCGCCTCTGTTATAATTTCAGCCACTCCTCGTTTTAA
Organism: Dehalococcoidia bacterium; assembly: GCA_030615965.1. Taxonomy (GTDB): domain Bacteria; phylum Chloroflexota; class Dehalococcoidia; order GIF9; family AB-539-J10; genus RBG-13-51-36. The sequence continues at coordinate 2,236 of JAUWYE010000122.1, forward strand.
TATGGTGGCAAACCTCGTATCAGTCATTTTAAATCTTTAGCTAAAATTGCTTCTACTTCTCGAACATCTTTTTCGATTTGTACCTTTAGCTCTTCAGAAGAGGGAAAGCGTTGCTCATCCCTTAATTTTTGCACAAATTCTACCCTTATGTCTTTGCCATATAAATCACCTTTATAGTTTAAGAGGTGAGTTTCCACCGTTTTTTCCCTTTCCCCAAAGGTGGGGCGGATGCCAATATTAGTTGCTGAAGGGAACTGCTTGCCATCTACCTGAGCGATAGTAGCGTAGATGCCATTGCCTGGTAACGCTTGTCCCGATGTAATCGGGATATCCAAGTTAGCGGTGGGAAATCCCAAAACTCGGCCACGTTTGTCGGAAGTGATGACTTTGCCTCTCAGGTGGAAATAGCGCCCCATTAGCCTTTCTACCTTCCTCATATCGCCTTGAGCTAATGCTCGGCGGATGAGAGTGCTGCTCACTACTTCGCCATTGATTGTATAGGGGGGGATAACTTCCACGGTGAACTCCATTTCACGTCCCAGGGCGCGGAGTAGGTTGATATTGCCTTCCCCGCCTCGTCCTAAAGTGAAGTCGGGCCCCACCATGACGCCACGCATTCTGAGCTGTTTCTTAACTAAGGACATAAACTCCTGGGCACTTAGCTGGGCTACCCTGGGAGTGAAAGTGAGCACTGCGACTATGTTTACGCCTAGCTCTTGAAAAGCCCTGATCCTGTCCTCCAGGTTACTAAGCTCGGGTAGTTGATTATGAGGATGTAATACCGATTGGGGATGAGGGTTAAAAGTGACTACTCCGCTAAGCAAGTTTTTCTCCGCTGCTCGCTGCTGTAATTTTTCCAGCAGGTACCGATGTCCGGCATGGACGCCATCAAATACACCTATGGTAAGGAGAGTTTCCTCTTGAGGAGCTATGTTAGCTAGTTCTTGCTCGATTTCCATGGCCTCAGGGTTTGGTACTCGCGCTTGGAGTAGCTAGCTTTCTATTTCTAGCCTTGGCTATGGGCAGTAATTGAGACATAAGGAGGCGGAAGTTATCAAAGGTGAGCGATTGAGGACCATCGGCAAGCGCTAGGTCAGGATTAGGATGGACTTCTATGAGAAGTCCGTCTGCCCCGGCAGCTACTGCTGCTAATGCCAACGGAGGTACTAGATACCATTTACCTGTGGCATGACTGGGGTCGGCGATAATGGGTAAATGGCTGACTTTTTCGATAATTGGTATAGCACTAACATCCATGGTATTACGGGTATAGGTTTCAAAGGTTCTGATACCCCGTTCGCAAAGAATAACCTGCTCATTCCCTTGGGCCAGGACATACTCAGCGGCTAGCATCCATTCTTGAATGTTGGACGCCAAACCACGTTTGAGCAACACTGGCTTCTTTGTTTTCCCCACCTCGTCGAGCAAAATAAAGTTCTGCATGTTTCTAGCCCCAATCTGGAGTATATCAGCGTATTTGGCTACTAAGTCAACATGGTCTGGCGACATAACCTCGGTGATTATGGGCATTTGAGTTTCCTTGCCTACCTGTGCCAGTATTTTGAGCCCGCTTTCGCCCAGTCCACGAAATTGATAGGGCGAGGTGCGTGGTTTGAAGGCGCCACCGCGCAGTACAGTGGCCCCAGCTGCTTTGACCGCTTGAGCAGTGGCCAAAAGTTGTTCCTCGCTTTCTACCGCGCAGGGTCCAGCCATGACGACTATTTCATTGCCACCGATAGCCACGCCATTTAGTTCGACTATGGTGTCTTGGGGGTGGAACTCTCGACTGGCAAGTTTGTAGGGTTTGCTCACAGGTATGACCTGTTCCACGCCGGGGAGCAATTCCAAGGTGTCGCGAAGTTCAGGGAAAACTTGCCCCAGTGCGCCGATAACGGTATGCTCAACACCTTGTGATATATGTGCCTTTAGACCAGCGACTTCGATTCTGTTCGCGACTCCACTGATTTCATCTTGGCTGCAGCCGGTTCTCATGACTACAATCATGTGTTGCCTCCAATTGATAGTGACGGTTTGTTCTTTAATTTCTTAGCCTTTCCTAAGTAAACATGTATGATTTCCTCAGGTCCCTTTTCAGTATTTACAAGCATCAGAATTCTCAGGCAGCGGGGCAGATCGTTGGGGACGTTCATTTCATGTCCGCAAAGCAAAGCTAGATGCTGTGGCCATCCTAGCTCTCGCGTTGCGGCAGCGGGAAACTCAGCATTTAGGTCTGATGTGGTGCTGAAAAAAATAGCAGCTATGTCCTTAATTTCAATTTTGTTAGCCTGTGTCATTTCCACAAGCAGTTCCTCAGTTGTAGCTAGGATGCTCCCTTTATTATTTGCTGAAACTGTGATAGCACCTCTGATGCCACGGCACTGCAATTTAACATCTCCCCTTTTCAGATTTAAGCTAATAGCCTACCCTAATTCTCATCCTTCGTCAAGAAAGCTCGCCTTGATAACGGGATAAACTACCATAATTATGTCTCGTGAGCAAAAAGTAGCTATTGTGCTACGCCCAGCTCAACCAATATAAAGGGCCAGGTTTTAATGATACTATTACTCGTTATTCGCTTGTCTGGTAGCAGCCTCAGGTGGTAAGATGATAATAAGTGTTCTTGCACTTGTTGGCAATATCTGTGATTTCTAGATATGCAGAGGGAGAAATTTGAGGCTCTCGTAG
>JAUWYE010000126.1 GCA_030615965.1 Dehalococcoidia bacterium
CTTTCAGGCAGGGTGGCTCTCATCACCGGCGGTGCGGGGATGCTGGGTATGAAGCACGCTGAGGCGATCAAAGAGATGGGAGGAGTCCCAGAATTGCTGGATATCAACGAGGGCAAAATGGGGAAAACAACCCAGGAGTATGGGTGGACAATATGTGACATTACGTCTCAGGAGCAGGTGGATGATGCTGTTTTATCTATCATGCGTAGGCGCGGCAGAATTGACATTTTAATCAACAATGCTTCCATGACAGTGAAACAAGGCATGGAGAAGTTTAAGGACTATTCTGCGCCCTTTGAGGAATACCCGATAGACTTGTGGGAGATGGCCTTAAAGGTGAACCTGACAGGTACATTTCTCATCACACAGGCTGTGGGCAGGCAGATGGTGAAACAGGGCAAAGGGGTAATCCTGAATATTGCCTCCGACATGGGAGTGATTGCTCCCAACCATAGGATCTACAAGGGGATGCCATTCAACACCCCTATTTCCTATGCGGTATCTAAGGCTGCCCTTATCCACTTCACCAAGTATCTGGCAACATATTGGGCGGGCAAAAACATTCGGGTTAATTCACTGTCTCCTGCCGGGGTTTATGACGGGCAACCGCCAGAGTTCGTGAAGAGGCTGAGCAACCTAATCCCGATGGGCAGGATGGCCGACAAGGATGAATATAAGGCGGCCGTGGTTTTCCTTGTTTCGGATGCTTCATCTTTTATGACTGGAACTAACCTAATTGTGGATGGAGGCCGAACGTGCTGGTAGAACCTATGAAGGTTAAAATCGGTGATAGGCTAGTTGGCGATAGCGAACCTGTTTTTATAGTGGCAGAGGTGGGAATCAATCACAATGGCAGCGTTGACCTTGCCAAAAAACTGATAGACATGGCTGTCACCTATGGTGTTGACGCTGTTAAGTTTCAGAAGAGAACCATTGAGGTGGTTTACACAAAGGAGTATTTAGCAAGGTACAGGGAAAGCCCCTTTGGCGAAACCGAAGAGGCACTAAAGAGAGGCTTAGAATTCGGCTACGAGGAATACAAGGAAATAGACAGATACTGCAAGAAACAGGGCATAATGTGGTTCGCTTCATGCTGGGATGAGGGCAGTGTAGATTTCATAGAGCAATTTAACCCCCAGTGCTACAAAATCGCCTCTCCTTGTTTGACCAATGACAACCTGCTCAGACACGTTAAATCGAAGGGCAAGCCAGTGATACTGTCAACCGGGATGAGTACAATGGAGCAAATTAAACATGCTGTGGAAATACTGAAAGACGATTTAATCTTGCTTCAGTGCACCTCGACCTATCCGTGTGATGATCGCCAGTTGAATCTTAAGGTGATACCTGTTCTCAGAGAGACCTTTGGTGTTCCCGTTGGCTATAGCGGACACGACACTGGAATAGTAGCATCAGTAATGGCAGTGGCTCTGGGGGCATGCGTGGTAGAAAAGCACATTACACTAAATAGGACAATGTGGGGCAGTGACCATGCTGTAAGTTTAGAGCCAAGAGGACTCCAGCTCCTGGTAAGGGACATTCGCCTGTGGCCTGTTTGCCTCGATAATGGGATTAAACGTGTCTATGATAATGAAATTCCACAAATGAAGAAGCTAAGGAGAGTAGGATAAATGATTTATTGCTTCGACCTCGATGGAACACTATGCAACAAAGAACCCGAGGCTGATTATGAAAACAGAACTCCTAACTGGGATGTCATTGCCAAGGTTAATCGCCTGTATGAAGCAGGCCACACAATAAAGATATTCACTGGCCGGGGTTCCAAAAGCGGGATTGACTGGAGGGAGTTCACCGAGAGGCAGCTAAAGTCTTGGGGGGTAAAGTACAATGAGCTGATTATGGGCAAACCCGAAGCTGATCTCTTTATAGATGATAAAGCCATCAACGTTGAAGATTGGATGACAGAAGTAATGAAAGAGGTCAACAAGACCTGGGGCAGGGAGCTGATCATAGTTAACTGCGACAAGTACTGCGGCAAGCTGCTCTACCTGGATAAGGGGGCTATATGATTTGTAACTACTGTAGGAGCGAGGAGTCCGATATCATAGCAGAATATACACGCTTTGAGAAAAACAATGTTCTTCAATGCCAGAATTGCGGTCTGGTATATCTTGAACTCAAAAAGAGTAAAGAGGAAATCGAATCATACTACTCCTCAGATTATTGCCAGGCTCCTACCCACCAGCGACTCTCTGCGGACGAGCACTTCCATAATAAGGTAATACAAAACGATGCTAACAATCGTATCTTGTTTATCACTGAAAACTTGGATATAAGAGGTAAAAGGATACTAGAAGTAGGCTCCGCCTCGGGGAGCTTATTACATAAATTGATAGAATATGGCTGTAGGGAGGCTATAGGAATTGAGCTCACCGAGGAATATGCCAACTACGCTCGTAGTCTAGGGTTTACTGTTTATACCCATCCAATAGAAGAACTAAATCTCAGAGAAGAATTTGATGGAGTCGTTTCTTTCCACACGTTAGAGCACGTGTACGACCCCATGGCTGTTATCCAAGCAGTCTATAGGGCACTAAAACCGAATGGCTACTTTTTAGGGGAAGTCCCCAATCAGAACGACTGGAGAATCCAGATATTTGATGACAAAATAGTTAAGCGACTTCATTATGACCCCGACCATTACTATTATTACTCCCCAATTACATTAAGAAATTATCTGGGAACCTGCGGCTTTAACAATATCACGCTCCAAACTATCGAAAGATATAATAGCCTTGTGCAACTGAGGAATATACTACGCAATCAGGGTCGAGAAAGGAATGCGGAGGAAGCATTAAGGAAATACATTTTCCCTAAAAACGAAAGGGAAGAGGTTAGATTACCACATGTAGATGACCCAGTTGAGAGCAGATTTAATAGACTCTTTGAGAGGGGGGTAAATTTGGAGCTCATGGGGAACTGCCTAAGGTTTGTGACTGAGGTTAGAAGAGTTGCGTGATTATGGGGAAGCCAGAAGCTCATGTTCGTAGATGATAAGGCAGCCAACATCAGGGATTGGCTAGATGAAAGAGGTTAAAAAGGTATGGGGACACGAGCTGTGGGTGGTGAACTGCCCTGAATATTGTGGCAAGCTACTTTACCTGGATGAGGGAGCTGAGAGTTCATACCATAAACACCTTCGGAAAAAAGAGACATTTTTCTGCTTAGAGGGGCAGGTGGCCCTAACTACTGAGGGAAGGAATTACACTATGAAACCATTCTCCAAACCAAAGACAATTATGCCACAGCAGTTGCACAGCTTCAGGGGGATAACCAGTGCGGTGATAATTGAGTTTTCCACACTACACGATGATAGTGATGTCTATCGGATTACTGAATCTAAGCCAGGAGGGCAATAATGCAGGAGATTCCGGGCTTCATAGCCGGTGCTTTGACCACTGTAGCCTTCATCCCGCAGATATGGCGCCTGTTTAAGTTAAAGAGTGCCCACGAGATAAGCATACTCTTTACTCTGCTTCTGGCCTGCGGTGTTTTCTGCTGGCTGGTTTATGGCATCCTGTTTGGATTAATCCCAGTGATCCTGTGGAATGCAGTAACATTGTGCCTAGCACTTACCATCCTGTATTTGAAGGTGAAATATGGCGGTGAGAAAGGAGGTACATCGGCTTCCTTTTGAGGTTTGCCGACAAAGTATGAATCTGGCACACTACTTGCCTAATACCAAAAAGAGAATTGAGACACTACGCAAGATAATAAATGGAAGGCCAGTGGCAATTATATTGCAGGGTTTTTCTGTCGGAGAGCTGGAAGAGAGAATCAACGAGCTCAAGGATTATGATATATGCTATTCCAGCCTGAATTCTTTTTGGGTTATTGAGAGATATATCTTGGAAAAGATTAATCGCAACTGCTCTATCATCATGTGCAGTGCTCCCGTTGGGCTGGATGTCGAAATCGGCAACGTAATCAATGTTTTGGAGAGGCCAGAGAATAACCTATTTATCTCAAATAAACTATCTTTCAACCTTGCTGCAATGCCGCAGTGGTTCGACCTCAGCCAGTTTATGGCAAAGCATGACGAAAAGCTACTATTTTTTGATGCGGTATACCCCTTCTTCCATCATTTAGCAGGCTGGTTATTCGCCCAGTTTCCCAGTGAGGAGTTCCCCCTGCATTTTGTGGCTCAAAACTCACTTTCAATTCTGCTTTCATTGGTGGTAATAGGGGAGCCTTCCAGAGTGGTTATTTTTGGTGGCGATGGTGGGAGGATAGACCCAAATGGGCTCTATTTTAAGGAACCAAAACTAAGCTACCATCAGGTCGATCTTCTCAATGTTATTGAGGGGACTCTCACGGCTGACGCTAGGACCTTTAATGAAACAATGCTACCCATGCTGGGGAAACTATATAAGATATTCGACTTGAAACCGGTTGAAATTATCAACTGCTCGGAGAAAAGCCATTATACGCCATTTAGAAAGCTCTCTTATGATGAAACCTTTAGTCTACTGAGGAGATAATAATGCAGAAAGTGCTGGTCACTGGTGGTAGTGGCTACATAGGTTCGGTTCTGGTTACTAGGCTACTGGAGGAAGGTTACCAGATAA
>JAUWYE010000136.1 GCA_030615965.1 Dehalococcoidia bacterium
CTATCTGGAGCATATTTATCTACTACTTTCACAAAAAGGGAGAACCCCTTCCCTGCAAGGGACCTATTTATCGAATCAAAGTTGGGCTTTTTTAACGCCATGTTCTTTCCCACCCAGGTACCGTACTGTTATTACATTTTACTACTATTTACTACTATTTGTCAAACACGATAACTTACCTCTACCACCCTGTAATTGACACACTTGAGTGACCGGGGTAAAATACATTGTTTTGATATGGCTGATGTAAAGCTTGGTTCAGGCGAGAGTTTCGAGGCCCTGCTGCGTAGATTTAATAGGCAGGTGCAGCAGGACCGCATTTTAGCTGAAGTTCGCCGCCGCAGGCATTATGAAAAACCTAGTGAAGAGAGGAGAAAGAAAGCGGCAGCGAAAAGGCGGAAAAGTTCTAGATAGCCAAGAGATGGCGCTGAAGGATAGTATCCAGGAAGCTCTCAGGGGAGCGCTTAAGCGGCAGCAGAGAGTAGAGCTTGCTACATTAAGGCTACTATTATCTGAGATAAAGAATGCTGAAATTGCGCAGCAAAAGCCCGCTGACGATAACAAAGTGCTTGATGTTATTACCAAGGAAGTAAAACGTCGTCGGGAGAGCATCGAGGCTTTTAAGGGGGGGAATCGTAGTGATCTGGTGGCTCAGGAAGAAGCAGAACTGGCTATTCTTATGGGCTATCTTCCTGAGCAAATGAGTCGGGCGGACATCATAGCAGCGGCACGGCAAGTGGTTGATGCAGTTGGAGCTAATGGGCCGAGCGACAAAGGCAAAGTCATGTCTCAGCTTATGCCTCAACTCAAAGGCAAAGCTGATGGCAAAGAAGTCAGCGAGATAGTTTTAGAATTGCTTGCTGATAGCTAGGTTTAGAAGGCGGTCGAGGTTATAGGTTGTGGCGTGATGGCGGCTAAAGAGCACCGTCATTGTTCTTTGCAGTATGAAATTTGGCATCGTTATTTTTCCTAGCACCTGGAGCGGTCGAGATTATTACCCCGATAGATCGGGACTCTTCATGCTTTGTTCCTCGGAATGACATCTTAGTCAATGGAGTCAGTTAATGAATATCTCCAAGGAAATTCTGGATGAAGTTGCTTTAAGCGAAAAGGAATATGAGCTTATCGTGCAGCAGCTAGGGCGAGAGCCTAACGAGGTAGAGCTGGGAATGTTCGGCTCGTTATGGAGCGAGCATTGCGGCTACAAGCACTCCAAGCCCTTACTCAAGCTTCTGCCCTCCCGAAGCAAAAATGTCTTGGTGAGTCCGGGGGAGGAAAATGCCGGGGTAGTGGATATTGGCGATGGGCAGGCGGCAGTAATGAAAATAGAGTCCCACAATCATCCCTCAGCGATTGACCCATATCAGGGTGCAGCTACAGCGGCAGGTGGCGTTATAAGGGATATCTTTACTATGGGCGCTCGCCCTATAGCGTTGCTCAACTCTCTTCGCTTTGGCCCTTTAACTGAATCCAATAATCGCTACTTGCTCAATGGAGTTATCGGTGGCCTTGCAGATTATGGCAATTGCCTGGGGATACCTGGTGTGGGTGGCGAAGTATTTTTTGCTGATAAGTATACCGGTAATCCGTTGGTTAATGGTTTATGTTTGGGCATTTGTGAAAAAGATAAGCTGGTCAAAGCCAGGGCCAGTGGGGAAGGCAACTTGCTAATGATGGTGGGAGCTGACACGGGGCGTGATGGAATTCATGGCGCTTCCGGTCTAGCATCGCGTACCTTTGAGGATGAGTCAGAGGGGAAATCGGTGGTTCCAGCAGGCAATCCTTCTCTGGAGAAATTGCTCATTGAAGCGTGCCTTGAATTAGCGCAGACTGATTGGATTGTAGGCATGCAAGACCTGGGGGCGGCTGGGTTGACAAGCTCTACGGTGGAGTGTGCAGCTAGAAGCGGGAGTGGAATGGAAATAGACGTACTTAAAGTGCGTCGTTGCGAAGAGGATATGACCCCTTATGAAGTAATGCTCTCGGAGTCGCAGGAGAGAATGTTGCTGATTGTGAAGAAGGGTTGTGAGGAAGAGGTGAAAGCCCTGCTTGATCGTTGGGAAATTCGCTCCGATATAATTGGTCGGGTTACCAATACTGGCTTAGCTGTAGTTAAAGAAGGAGAAAAAGTCGTCGCTGAGATTCCCGTGAATTTGTTGGTCTCTCCACCTCTTTATCGCCAGCGGAGCAAGAAGCCAGCATGGCTTGAAGAGCTTCAATCTCTCGATATGAGCATCGTCCCTGACCTTAAGCCCAGGCAATGCAATTCTGTTTTACTTCGTTTACTGGCCTCTCCTAATATTGCCAGCAAAGAGTGTATCTACTGCCAGTGTGATTATCAGGCGATGGGCAATACTGTGGTTCCTCCCGGTGGCGATGCCGCTGTTTTGCGTATCCAGGGAACCAAGAAAGGTATTGCCTTAACTGTCGATGGCAATGGGCGGTATTGCTATGTTGATCCCTTCCTAGGTGGAGTGATTGCTGTGGCTGAAGCTGCTCGGAATTTGGTCTGTAGTGGGGCTGAACCTTTAGCTCTTACCGATTGTCTTAACTTTGGTAATCCTGAAAAGGCTGATGTCTATTACCAGTTGAAAGAGTGCATAAAGGGTATGACGCGAGCTTGTCGGGAGCTGAAAGTTCCCGTGATAAGTGGTAATGTTAGCCTTTATAATGAGAGCAAAGGCGAAGCTATCTATCCCACTCCAGTGGTAGGCATGCTGGGGATTGTAGAAGATATAAGCAGACATTGCACTATGTCTTTTAAAAAGGAAAGTGACCTGGTATTTCTGCTGGGCGAGTCCTCTCCTTTAACTAGTAGATCTCAACTGTCAAGTTACAATGGCATTGGTGCTAGTGAATACCTGGAGTTGATACATGGCTTGGTGAGAGGGAAACCCGGCATTGATTTGGATATGGAGAAAAGGGTGCAGCGCTGTTGTCTGGAGGCTATAAAGCGGGGGTTTATCAAGTCTGCCCATGATTGTTCCGAAGGCGGTTTACTGGTAGCCATTGCTGAAAGTTGCATTTGTGGCGATATTGGTTTTAAAGGCGAAAACTGGAAAGTGAAGGGGAGATTGGATTCTGCTTTCTTTGGGGAGCATCAGTCACGGGTCGTAGTGTCAATGTCGGGCGATTCGGCAGTTAAATTGAGTAAGGTAGCCAGAAAATGGCAGGTGCCATTGACTTTGCTGGGGAGAGTTGGCGGAAAGCGCTTGGTGGTGGAGGGCTATATTGATCTACCTCTGGCCAAGGTGGAAAAAGCTTGGCGGGATGGCCTTAAGCTATTATCGGGGAAATGAGAAAACCAAGCTGAAAGCCGACAGCCGGCAGCTACCTTTGACTTTTAATTTTCTAAAGATCATGGAAGTTTCTCCATTTCGAGGTATATGCTATAACCAAAGAATAGTCGGAGATTTAGCTCGGGCTCTTTGTCCTCCCTACGATGTTATCACTCCTGAACAGCAAAATTTTTACTACGAAGAAAATAGTTACAACGCTATTCGCCTGGAATTCCCCGCTGAGAGCCCGGAGCCCACAGGTGATAGCTATCAAAGAGCAGCTATTACCTTTCAGCAATGGCTGAAGCAAAGGATTCTTCAACTTGACAGCGTATCCAGCTTCTATTTGCATGACCATCGTTTTGAGTATTCAGGCGAAAAGAGGGTGAGGCGTGGGCTAATAGCTCGTGTCAAGCTCGAACCCTGGGGCAGCGGCATATATCCTCACGAAGAAACATTTTCCAAAGCTAAAAGCGACCGTTTGCAATTAATGCGAGCTTGCCGAGCTAACTTCAGCCCATTGCTTTCTCTTTACCAGGGTTCCGAGCGGAAAATTGCCTCGATATTATCTGAGGCATCCCGGGCTAAGCCCATGATTGAAACATCAGTTCTCTCTCTTTCGACAGGAGGAGGTCAGGATGAGGGTGGAGAAGCTCATACTCTATGGGCGATAACTGACCCAGAAATCAAGCGGGAGCTAAGTCAGTTTCTATCCTCTCAGCCCCTTTACATTGCTGATGGTCATCACCGCTACGAAACAGCGTTGGCTTACCAACAAGAAAGAGCACAGGAGCAATCTGATTCCTTTGACTCCTCTGTC
>JAUWYE010000078.1 GCA_030615965.1 Dehalococcoidia bacterium
CCGGTATTAACCGGAATTAACACTGAGTTCGATGGCGAGCAGCTCAACCTGGTGGCTGCCGATGGCTTCAGGCTGGCTGTCCACAAGACAACTCTCGGCTCGCCAGTCAGCGTGAAGACTACGATTATCGTCCCAGCGAGAACCCTCAATGAACTGAATCGCCTTCTTAGTGAGCAGGAGGAACCAGTAGAAATCACCGTAAACGAAAAAATGAGCCAGGTTCTCTTCCGCCTCAAGAATGCTGAGCTGGTTTCTCAGCTTATTCAAGGTTCCTTCCCCAATTATTCCCAGGTTATTCCTCAAAGCTATACCACGCGAGCTGTACTAGACATTAATGAGTTTCTGCGGGTTACTAAAATGTCCTCCATATTTGCTCGCGATGCCAGTGGCATAGTTCGCCTGGTCATTACCCCGGGTACTGAACTTGCTCCAGGAAAGGTAACTGTTTCTGCTCAGGCTGAGGAGGTTGGAGACAATGTTGGTGAAATCGACGCTCTCACTGACGGAGAAGAGGCGAAAATCGCCTTCAATGTAAAATATCTTTCCGATGTTCTATCTGTCCTTTCCCAAACCCAAGTCGCTCTAGAACTCACCACCCCCTCGAGCCCGGGAACTATCCGCCCTATAGGCGTGGACAATTATGTTCACGTGGTCATGCCGATGTTTGTTCAATGGTGACTAAATTCTGCTTCAATTTATTGACTTTTTCGGCAAAGGGTGTATTTTCTTGAAGTAGCTTGCTGGTGTCCAGCAAGTCTTTGATTGATATATCGGGATGCCGTTCCTCAAAATCTTCAAGCTCGTCCTCGAATGAAGATAGTTCATCGGTGTATGTAGTTGATATTATTGTGCCGTCCAGGGTGAAATTGAACTCATAGCCTTTCGGGTCGGCTAGAACTTTGAGCTTTATGGATGTAAAGAGATTTCGCTTCCTGGAAAGTTGTTCGGCGAGGTCATCTTGAGTGTCGTGTGGATATGGGTATAACATGCTTTGCCAGTCATACTCATGCACTAGCTCTGTAAATTTTTTGAATGAAGCTTGTGTAAGTTTTAGTGTCAGGTGATTTGCCCGGGCAGCTTCCTTTCGGGACAGGAGTAATAATTTGAGTTGGCGTTCGTCGTTCAAACGTTCTTTTTTAAGCTTGTTCACTGCGTCCAGGACGTAATCCTTAGTTACAGCTTCGCTAGTTAGCAAGTCATAAAGAGTTTTCTCTTTGCGTGGGTAAGCGTTGAGGTTCTTTCTGAGCTTATCTATGTCTTTGTTAAGCGATTGAATAATTTTGTGGGACTGGTCTTCGTTCTCATTGATAAGTGTTCTTAGCAAGGTGAGTGGGCTGGATAACATCTCAAGCACTTTCCTCCAGACCGAAGACTCTAGCTCGTCTGCCTTGATATAGCCAGCATCACAGATTTTGCCTCTGGTGGCGGTAGGAGTAGCGCCTCGGCACTTGTAATATCGGTATTTGCCGTTAAGAGTTGTTCCGACTACGGGTGAGCCACACTTTGGGCATTTTATAAAGCTGGTGAGCAAGTAGGCGGCGTTGGGTTTTATCGGTCGTGAGAGCTTGGCATTGGTGATGGCTTCCTGAGTGAGTTTAAACATCTCCTCGGTGATGATAGGCGGGGTAATATCTGGTAGCAAAGTCCAGGACTCTTTAGGCTGAGCAACAACCTTGGTCTTACCAACACGTCTTGACATGCCGTAATAGGTCTTCCCGATGTAGGCAGGATTGTTCACCATTCGCCTGATGGTCAAGGGATGCCATAAACTGCCTGATTTGGACTTTGATCCCCTGCTTGTTCAATTCAATGGCAATTTGATTGATACTAACGCCCTTTAGGGCCATCCTGAAGACCTTCTCGACTATCTTAGCCTCCTCCTCAATAATCGTCCTCTTTCCGGTGGCTTTGTCCCAGTTATAGCCGTAAAAACCAATGCCTGTTCCCTGGGGCAACCTGCCCTCTTTAACGTGGGCTAGTTTACCTCGCATAGTGCGCTCTCGTATCTTCTCGGCTTCGATCTGCGCGAATGTTCCCCTCAAATAGGTGATAGCCTCACCTAAAGGCGACTTGTCTATGTCCTCGGTAACAGACTCAAGCATTATGTGATGTTTATCAAGCTCGTCTCGAAGTATCACGCCATGCGTCGCATTGCGTGATAACCGGTCCAAGCAATAGACTACGATAACATCAACGTCGTTCCCTCTTATAACGTCCCGTAACTTTGCCAGCTCTGGCCGTTCCAGCGTAAGGCCTGAGTAGGTCTCGGTAAACTTCCGGGCTACGTGGTAGCCTTTCTCCTGACAGTATTTTAGGCAAGCATCGAGCTGTGTCTGTAGGCTGGTGCCTTCCTTGTCTTGGTCGTCTGTGCTTACACGACAATAGATAGCTGCTTTCATTTTGACTCTTTCCTTTTTATTACGAACCAAAATATGGCTGTAATAAAGGTTGTACGTTGTTCCAGATTGTTAAGAGCGAAGCAATGGTCATAATGGATTGACTGATATCACTAATTACTTTTCTTGCTAAACCTTTACGCTGTTTATCCTTAGTAGCTAAAGCCTCAGTTACAAGAAGTTCAAGTTGCTCAGCTATCTCCCTTTTCAATTCATCATTAATTTCTTTACTGTCAAGGACTGCTTGCGTTAATTCCCCCACTGCATTGGCTAACTCTTTATCGCCACGATTCAGGATAACCTGTATGCCCGTCTCCAAATTGTCTACTGTGCCGGCATTAATAACCCCTATATTACTCTCAGATACTTTGATGTGCTGAGAAGAATACCTAGGGGCACTTGGAGGTTGTGGAATCATCATCTGCTTTAGAGGTAATAGACCTCCAGCACCCATGTATAGATCTTGTTCTATGAAATTGAGATTGCTAGCAACCCAGCTTTGTCTATTGTGCAAGATCTGTCCTTCCATAAAGTCAGCATGTGCAACTTTATGATAACAATCGACACAGAGCAGTGTTTCGCCATATTTGATTAGACCTGGCTTATCACAATGGTAACATTTTGGAGTAGACTTTTTACCTTCAGATTTTTTACTCATTTTTTACGCCCTTCCATTTTGGCTTATTCCAGTACTCACTAGATGACAGCTTTCATTCAACATATCCACTCTTCAACGCTTCGGTAAGCCCAGCTTCTCCTGGATAAAATGCCAGGCCAACACCGTATAACCAATTCCCTTTGCCTTCGCCTTCTCCTTAAGGTTAACTACGACATAGTCCGGCACTCGAACCGCAAGCACCTGTGTATTTCTTCCCTTGCTCATATCACTTCTGTATTACACTATAGTATTTTAACTCTTAGCTACAATCGTGTCAATAGACCCTACCTCTTTGTGTGAGTTATGCCTTATCTTACAAGTTAAGGAGAAAAGAGGGTTAAATCCACCTCCACCCTGAGTTGCCGCCACACCCCACCACCAAAATCTGTGCTGATAAGGGAAAGGCAAAGCCTTTCCCGGTATTTCATTATGCTAATTAAAGGGAATGTCAAGGGACGCTGATACTGCGTTCAGCTCTAAAGCCCTTGACATTTGAGGGGCAAAGGCGCCGACAACCGCCCCCGCCTTTGCCTGATTGCCTATGATAGCAGAGCAGACCATTCTTAAATACCCGAGGTGCGTCTTGAATCCCATAGCTAACACGAACAATTTTTAAGAGAAGTTTGGGGCGATTTTGCCAATGTTAAAAGTGTATCGGTTCATCGCTAGCTAGACACCTCAACGGAAGAAGTTTCTGCCCCAATCGTAAATGTCCCCGTATTCGTCCTGCACTACTCGGCAGGGTTCCTTTCCCTTCTCTTCAAAGTAGTAAATTGCAAGCTCATCTCGTTTTAGCGTTTTATTTCGGACAGCCTCAACAAATTTGAATAAGACGTGCTCACTATGCGTACTAAGTATTAGCTGTTTGTCGTACGCTTTTCCTGTGTCTATAAGAATAGCACACAGGTTCTTTTGAGCTTTTGGGTGGAGATGAATCTCGGGTTCCTCGATGGCAAGCACCGACTGATTAGGAATAATGGCCAGCGTAAGCAACAACTGCACTAATTGATTGGTGCCAAAGCCATCACCAATTACTGGGATGCCTCCAGCTGCAGCGTCAGAGCGTATTGTGACTCTCCTGCCCGGAACTACTGGGGCTTCAATGTCGCTACCTGTGATTGATTTTGTCCATGTTGAAACAAGCTTCGCTACGTTTTTTCCAGCATAGGCAAATGTGGTGGCTACCTCAGCATTTTCGCCCGCAGCAAAATCCGTCTTTGAATCTGTACCTAAGACATACTCTGGTTTGTCAAGCCCGCGAATGGCTGGGACATAGTAGGTTTTACCTAGCAATCCTGCGATTGCCAATAAGAATTCTTGTGTCTGCTTATTAAAGGTCTCTCCTAAGTTATCAAACTCGCCCGGCCAAGAATGACCTACCACATTAATTGGTCGCGCAATCGTGTCGCCAAGTCCAAGTTGAAGGAGCAACTGGGCCTCACCGACACGCTCTGTGACCCCCTTGGGGTGGATGCTGTGCGTTCTACCTCCCCATCTTGCCGAAAGTAATCTTTTGCCCTCACTAACAATCGCGGCATCAAAGTTAATCAATTGAGGATTAAAGTAGGCACTATACGAATACGAAGCACCCGAAGTGATACCAAAAGACACATTTGCTCCTACGTCGACAGAAAGGCCAATTCCGATGTTTCTTTTCGAAACTTCTTTAGTCAAGACATCGTCAAAATTCCCCAAGTTGATAAGCGGGCCGTTTGTCTGCAGATCTCGTGCCCCCATTGACTGTCTTAGAAGCATTAGGGCTTGCCATATGCTCGACTTACCAGTTCCGTTGGGGCCAATCAATACTGTGAAACGACCAAAGTCTACATTAGTACTCTTAAGACCTTTGAAGTTCTCTAACGTGAGTTGCTGTAGCATCATCCCCTCCTTTTAGCCCTTAGTGGCTCTATTAGTCCAAGCAGCTAGAACCTCTTGCAGCAAAGCGGATCGTCTTGTGATATTGTAGCACATCACCCCACAGCAATAAAATCATAAAGAAACGGCACCAGAAGTGGAGCCGCTAACATTGTCTGTCATTTCAGGAGTTAATTATACCTAAGTTAGCTTCAAAATTTGACTTGGAAACAGGCGCGTTGTATAACTTCTACGCAAGCGATAAAGTGGGTAGAATAGTCAATGACTCCTTATCGGAAATCTGGTCATAGTGCAAAAGAATCAAACATCCCCATGTTCGTGCAGTGGTAACTTGTTTGGTGTTCGACCAAGAACTTAAGTTGCAAGAGCGATTAAGCTAAGGCAAGCCCACAAACACTATCACCAAGCCTACCACTAGCATTATCACACCCAAAGCTAATAAACCAATCAATAGCTTCATGTTCATATATATAGAATCCTTGCCAAGCAGGCAGCTTGTATAATACTAGAACGCCCAACAAAAGAAAAGGCTTGGTGCCGTACTTTATGTAGCATGTCCAACCAAATTATTCGATAACAAAAGCAGGACGGCTGGCAGGTCGTCTTCTGTCCACCCCGTAAAACTAGCGATTCACCTATAATTAGATTCACCCAGTTGGTGAATGAAATTAAAGATGACTCTTTCCCTCTGTCATTCCTGCGAAAGCAGGAATCTAGCTCCTTTTGGATTCCCGCTTGCGCGGGAATGACCTGCTGCCTCTAGTGCCCTGATTGCTGAGCCTGTCCGGAACAGGCTTTCAATCGCTAATTTTGGGTCGGTCCTGAGTACTTGAACAGAGTCAGCGGGGGGTATCACAGGCAGGATAAGAGTCGAAGAGCAGACTCACACCAACGGATACCGAACAGCAAGAAACCATATCAGCACAATTTGACAAAGAGCCCACACTGTATTGACATGATCCTATGGGCGAGCTATAATCCTTTCTGGAACGAGATATAAGGTATGGAAACGAAATCATCCCCAGATCCTGACTATAAACGACGACAGATTGTCATTTTCGTTCGATGGTGGTGGGGCTTGCTTTAGTGTAGGCCTGTGAATGAGGCGTGTGCGCCCCACATCCCAGCGGATGTGGGGTTTTGTTTATCTATAACATGAGCGAAGATTTTACTGGGAGGCCGTCATTGGAAGTTCTGGATGAGAACACATTCAAAGAGTTGCTGGAGAACAAGCAATACAGGGCGTTGCGAGAGAGGCTAGCAGCTTCAGAGCCTACAGACATCGCCGACCTGCTAGCAAGTATACCGTCAGACGAAGCGGTGATAGCATTTCGCCTCCTCCCCAAGAGTCTTGCCATTTCTGTTTTCGACGATATGGATGGAGCGTTTCAGAACCGGCTGCTCGAGGCGTTCAGTGACCAAGCGGCAAGGAATTTCCTGGAAGCAATGCCCCCTGATGACCGGACGGAGTTACTGGACGAGGTACCCGCCAAGGTAGCCCGCAGGCTGTTACAGATACTTTCGCCTGACCAGCGCCGTGTCACCCTGCAGTTGCTGGGCTATAATGAAGAAACGGCCGGGCGTGAGATGACTCCCTTATTCGTAGACCTGCACAGCGATATGACTGTGGCACAGGCTCTGGAAAGAGTCCGACAGCTGGCCATCACCCGGGAGACTGTTTACGAGTGCTATGTCATGGACCGCCGCCGCTATCTTATAGGCACTGCTTCGCTCAAGGACTTAGTCATCGCTGACCCAGATGCCAGGGTAAACGATATCATGAAACCAGACCCACACTTTGTCTCCACCCACACCGACCGCGAGGAAGTGGCCAGGGAACTTCGGGAACATGACCTGCTGGCAATTCCCGTGGTGGATGCAGAACAACGTCTCGTCGGTACCATCACCTATGATGATGTGGCGGATATCATGGAGCGAGAGGCCACCGAAGATATCTATCGCTTTGGTGCGGTACCGGGTACGGAGCGAGGTTACTTTGCCAGCCGTATTTTCAGCGTTGTCCGGCGCCGGACGCCATGGCTCTTCCTGCTTATCGCGGTCAGCCTGGTTATTGCCCCTATTATTTTTCAGCAGGAAGAATTGCTCGCCGAGGTATGGATACTGACTGCCTTCATCCCTTTGGTGATTGCCACTGGCGGGAATGTGGGAGCACAATCGGCCACCGTCGTTATTCGCGGGCTGGCTACAGGGGAGGTGAACCCGAGACGGGCTCAGACCGTCGTCTTGCGCGAAGTCGGGATAGGCGCTATCATGGGCGGTGCCCTCGGCACGGTTGCCCTGGGCTTGGCTTATGCGTTCGGCCGGAACCTGGAGGC
>JAUWYE010000032.1 GCA_030615965.1 Dehalococcoidia bacterium
GACTTCTCCCACCTGGCACCTGTAACTGAAGGACAGCTTGGTGAAATTCAGAGGCAAGTTAATGAATGGATACGCCAGAACTTAAAAGCAGAAGCAAAAGTACTCCCTTATAAGCAGGCCATCGCTGAGGGTGCTATCGCCTTATTTGAAGAAAAGTACGGAGAAGAAGTTCGGATGCTGGAAATCGGGGAGCCAGCAATAAGTAAAGAACTCTGTGGTGGCACTCATATGAGTTCAACGGGAAAAATTGGCATATTCCTGATAACCAGTGAAAGCAGCATTGGCACAGGACTGCATCGTATTGAAGCGGTAACGGGAAGGAAAGCTGAATCTCTAATTGAATCTCGCTTAACTGCCTTGCAGAGCGTAGCCAAAGAAGTAGAAGGCTCGCTTGACGAAGTTCCTAACAAGGTGAAAACCCTTATCAGTGAGCTGGAAGCAGAGCGTAAGAGAGTGCTTTCGCTGGAAAGGGAGCTATCGCGCAGAATAGCGGAGGATTTGCCTGGGCAAGCCGAGCAGGTGAGCGGTGTGACAGTTCTGGCTGCGAAGGTGCCAGCATTGACCATGCCTATCCTCAGGGAAATGGGCGATATATTGCGAGACAGGCTAAAGAGCGCCATAGTAGTTTTGGCTACAGTCTATAATGGTAAGCCCAACTTTTTGGCTATGGTGACTCCTGACCTGATAGCTAAGGGGTTTCATGCCGGCGATATTATTAATCAAGTAGCCGAGGTTACCGGTGGGGGTGGTGGTGGCAAGGCTGCTATGGCTCAAGCCGGCGGAAAAGATGCCGCCAAGATTGACGAAGCTCTGAAATTAGTTCATAAACTGATTCAAAAGGTTTGATATGCGTAGCTTGGGGCTAGATATCGGAGACAAGAGAACCGGGGTGGCCATAAGCGACCCCCAGGGGATTTTGGCGACCCCCTTAACCGTGCTCGCCAATAAAGATGAAGACGCCTTTATAAATGAGATTCTCAAGCTTGTGGAGCAATATAAGGCAGAGTGCATTGTAGTTGGCTTGCCTCGCCGCTTAAACGGCGAGATGGGAAAACAAGCTAATAAGGTAACAGCTTTCGCTGACAAATTGTCATGGCGAGCGAAGCGAAGCAATCTCAACCAGCTTGATGTACAACTATGGGATGAACGATTCTCTACCAAAGCTGCCGAGCGCTTGAAGACGGAGGCTGGTGGCAAGAGAAGTAAACTGCGCTCCAGGGCAAAAAGAGGAGCCAAAAATCACAGCTTTTCGGTTAAAGCCGCAGTAGATGCCATAGCGGCAGCCTTTATTCTCCAGGGTTTTCTAGATAGCCACCGCCCTGAGCAATAGCGAAGGATCTTAAGCGATGTCGAGATACATAGGCCTCATCGGTTATCCCCTTAAGCATTCTATCTCTCCTTATTTCCAGCAAGCTGCCTTGGATTATTATCGACTTGATGTTCGTTATGAGGCTTGGGAGACAAGCCCAGCCCAACTTCAAGACATAGTGAATGATTTAAGAAAACCTCAAAATGTTGGAGCTAACGTAACCGTGCCCTATAAAGAGACAGTTTTACCTTTATTAGATGAAGTTGATGACCTGGCAAGTTCGATCGGTGCTGTCAATACCATAGTCAAAAAAGATGATAGGCTTCTGGGTTTTAATACTGACGCCTATGGTTTTATCGAGGCGCTAGACAAAGAAGGGCACCTTGACCCTGAAGGAAAGCGGGTGGTCATCTTGGGTGCTGGTGGGGTGGCTAGGGCAGTGGGTTTTGCCCTGGTGCAAAGGAAGGTAGCCTCACTAGCCATTACCGATGGTATCTTTGAGCGAGCCAGAGCATTGGCAGAAAATTTGGTGAGGTATATCAAAGGAGCTTCACCAAGCTCAAAGGGTTTGAAGCCAGATGTCACTGCTTTTCAGTGGCAGAGTCTAAGCTCGGTCGAAACTTTTGACAACTGCGATTTAATAGTCCATTGCACTACCATAGGAATGAAGCACAGCTCTCAAGAAGGACAATCGCCTTTGAGCCTCGAAGTGATTCCTAGGAGCGTCTTAGTTTATGACTTGGTATATAACCCCTGGCTAACACCCTTGTTAAGGTTAGCACAAAAAGCCGGGGCCAATATGCTTGGCGGCCTACCTATGTTAGTATATCAGGGAGCGGCTTCCTTCAATCTATGGACAGGAAGGGAAGCTCCAGTTGATATAATGTTTAATAAGGCTAAGGAAATATTGACAGAAGGAAAGAGATGAAAAAAAGAGCAATCATTATCAGTTTGGGCATATTATTATTGCTTGCGGCAATACTAATTCCGACTATCCTTATCCCCAGACCGGCAGCAGGTAAAGTCGCTGTAATCCCGCTCAGTGGGACTATTACCACCGAGGGCTCTTCATTGTTCCCTAGCTCAACCATTACCCCGGAGTTGGTGAGAGATTATTTAACGAAAGTGGAGAAAGATAAGACAGTCAAGGCGATTGTTTTCCGCATAGAGAGCCCTGGCGGTGAGATAGCGCCTTGCCAGGAAATCCTGTGGGAGATAGAAAGAATTAAGGAGACAAAACCCATTGTGGTAAGCATGGGAGGCACGGCTGCTTCAGGCGGCTACTATATCTCAACCCAAGCGGATAAGATTGTTGCCCTTCCAAGCACACTGACGGGGAGCATTGGGGTTATCTCTGTGATACCAAATATCGAGGGGCTTTTGGAAAAGCTGGGTATCCAAATAGAAACCTTCAAGGGTGGCAAGTATAAGGACATGTATTCAGGGTTCAGGGAACTGACGCCGGAGGAGGAGGAAATCATGCAGGAAATGGTCGACGAGTATTATGAGCAGTTTATCGATGTGGTAGCTGAAGGGAGAGGGCTAAGCGAGGAAGAGGTTAGAAATTTAGCTACGGGGCAAATTTACACTGGTACCAAAGCCAAAGAGTTGGGCCTGGTTGATGAGCTAGGTGATCTGGATACAGCCATAGACTTGGCAGCAGAACTGGCTGGCATCGAAGCTCCGATAGTGGAGTATTATCAACCGCCTGGACTAACACTGAGGTCGCTGTTAGGGTTTGCCAATGCTATTCAGATGAGGTTATGGGGGTTGAGCGCGCAAGACATAATTTTATTGGAAACCTTAAGCCATAACTATCCGCAACCTCGATTTCTATATCAAAGCTAATGGGACAATTTCGCTTTTTCACCGCCGGAGAATCCCACGGAAGGGGGTTAGTAGCCATAGTGGAAGGGATGGTGGCTAACCTTCCCCTGGAAGAGGGGTATATCAATAAGGAACTCACGCGTCGCCAACAGGGCTATGGGCGTGGTCCTCGCATGAAGATTGAAGAGGATAAGGCGGAAATTATAGCAGGTGTTCTCTACGGGCTCACTACAGGTAGCCCCATCGCACTCTTTATCACCAACCGGGATTGGCAAAACTGGCAGGAACAGTTAAGCGTTTCTCCGGTAGAGAAAGAAGTCGAGCCTGTAACCTGTCCTCGCCCGGGACATGCCGACCTGGCAGGAGTGACTAAATATGGTCTCGATGATATCAGGCCGGTTATGGAAAGAGCCAGTGCCCGGGAAACAGCCACCAGAGTAGCTGTCGGAGCTATAGCCCGAAGATTGCTGGAGGAGTTTGGCATTGCTATTCATAGCCACACCATGGCGATTGGGCGACATCACTGGGAACAAGGCGAAACAAGTTCTATAGATTGGCAACAAGTAGAAGCCTCTCCAGTCCGTTGTGCCCATGCCGAACTAGAAAAGGCAATGATGGCAGCCATTGATGAGGCCAAAGCTAATGGGGACACGTTGGGTGGCATTTTTGAGGTGATTGCTACCGGTGTCCCCATCGGCTTAGGCAGCCACGTTAGCTGGGACCGCCGTCTCGATGGCAGGATTGCTCAAGCGATAATGAGCATCAATGCCGTGAAAGGGGTGGAAATCGGAGCGGGATTTGCTTTAGCCAGGCTTAAAGGCTCGCAAGCTCACGATGTTATCGAACCCAGTCCACGTAGCGAAGCGAAGGGGCTTCCCTGGCAACATGCCACTAATCATGCCGGTGGCATCGAAGGCGGCATAAGCAATGGCGAGGACATAATAGTCAGGGCAGCAATCAAACCTATTGCTACCTTGGCTAGTCCTTTACCTTCTATAGACCTTCGCAGCGGTGAGAAGGTCAAGGCTCACTATGAGCGCAGCGATATTTGTGTTGTCCCGGCCGCCGGGGTAATCGCTGAAGCCATGCTAGCCATTATCTTGGCTGACGCTTGCCTGGAGAAATTCGGCGGTGATAACTTAAAGGAGACCCTGGCAAACTATCGTAATTATTTACGCAATATATCTTGATTGGGCAACTATTATCCCAGAGCAAACAAGGCAGCATCAGCGAAAGCGAAGAACTGTCAAAAGAAGTCTCTAGAGAGGATAATCACCG
Organism: Dehalococcoidia bacterium; assembly: GCA_030615965.1. Classification (GTDB taxonomy): domain Bacteria; phylum Chloroflexota; class Dehalococcoidia; order GIF9; family AB-539-J10; genus RBG-13-51-36. The sequence continues at coordinate 4,415 of JAUWYE010000032.1, forward strand.
GAGGAAAGGATTTCCTCGGCGTTCATCGCCGATAGTGGTAAGTGGTCCGTGGCCGGGATAGACAATGGTTTCATCAGGCAAAACCATAAGTTTTTCACGAATGCTCTTCATCAGACGTTCGTGGCTGCAACCGGGAAAGTCGGTTCTGCCAATGCCAAAATTAAATAGAGTATCACCGCTAAAGACTACTCCATGCCCTGAAAGAGAGATTCCACCAGAACTATGTCCTGGGGTATGGAGGACTTCAAAGTGTAAGTCGCCTATCTCTATACTGTCACCGTCCTTGAGCAACCTATCCGGCTGAGGGGGTGACTTAATAGGAGAGAGACCAAGCGATGTTAGCATACGCATAGGAGCGGTAAGCAATAAGCCCTTCTCTGCTTCATGAAGGGCAAACTCGGCATTAGTCTTTTCTTGAACTGAGCGAAGGGCACCAACATGGTCAATATGGGCATGGGTCACCACGATTAAGGATATGGATAATCCCGTTTGCTGCACCGTTCTCAAAATAGTCCCAGCTTCGGCACCGGGGTCAATAATCATCCCTTCCTTAGTGGAGGATGAACCAACAATATAGCAGTTAGAGGCAAAAGGACCGACCACTAGCATTTTTACAATCATTGCTCTTCTCTCTAGTAATTTTGCAGTCGAATTCATGAAGTATAGCATGAGCTTGCACTCTGGGAAAAATCGCTGGTAAATGAAGCCGTTTAGCAGGTTGAATCGCATTGCGAGCCCTTCGCTTCCTGTCATTCTGAGCCGAAGGCGAAGAATCTCACATTCGCTCAGGGTAAACTCCGCATGGCAATCTCAAGAGATTGCTTCGACGAGTTCCCTCCCTTACGCTCGGGACGCCTCGCAATGACGCGGGGCAATTAGTAATCAGTCTCGGTAAATGGCTTCATTTAGCAGGCGGTTTACACTCAATTTTGACAAGTTTGGCACTTCTGAGGTACTTTATTCCTATCAGAGTTCTAGAAGATCTGAGGCAATAATGGGTCAAAAGAAGGCAGCAATTCAGCGAACTGGGGAAAATGCGAGTTTAGATATGAACTTGCAGGATGTGATGGACGGCATAGAAGATAAGCTCTTTGTTATCGATAGGGAATACCGTGTCAACTTTGCCAATTTAGCTATGAGGCAGAGCTTGCCAGAAGGCAAACCGCTCATTGGCAAGCGATGCTACGAAGTCTTTGAGGGCAGGAACAATCCCTGTAGCTCCCCCCTGTGGAAATGTCCCCTTACGAAGGTGCTCCAGAGTGGCGACCTAACGACGACTATTTCTCCTGACCATGCCCTTAGTAGCGAGACGATATCTAACAGGTATGTTAAGATCACCCTTTATCCCCTTAGGGACAGCCAGGGCGATATCAATGCGTTTGCCGAACTGAGAAAAGATGTTACCGCTGAAAGGGAGCTTGAGAATCAAATTCTGAGGCGTCATCACCATCTCCATGCCTTGAACCGTATTTCCAGCGCTACCAGTGGATTGTGGGACCTGGATGCTATCCTGAATATAGCTCTGGACACTGTGCTGGAAATCATCGGTGCTACCACAGGGGGGATACTGCTTCTTCATGAGCAAAATCGGAAGCTATGCTACCGGGTGTATCGTGGTCTGTCTGCTAAATATGTTGAGCAGATGGAGATGAGCCTGGGCGAAGGAGTAGCGGGAAGGGTAGCCCAAACCGGGGAGCCGGTTGTATTGGAAGATATTTCCAGAGACCCACGGGTTGCCTATCCAGATCTGGTGAGCACGGAGGGCCTTAGAGGGTTTGTTAGCGTTCCCTTAAAAGCAAAGGACGAGGTTGTAGGCGTGATGAATGTTGCTGCCCATATGCCAGGTCAATTTTCTGCAGAGGATATGTACCTCCTGAATTCAATCGGTTGTCAGCTTGGCACGGCCATTGAACAGGCCCGGCTATACCAGAGATTGGAGCTAGGAAGAGAAAGATATCAAACTCTTCTTCAGCACGCCCTAACTGCTCAAGAAGAGGAACGGAAACGGATTGCCCGAGAGCTACACGATGAGACCAGCCAGGCTCTTACCAGCTTAACCTTAAACCTTCAAGCTGCTATAACAAAGTCGGAAACCGATGGCGTTGTAGACACCGATTTTATTGGCAAGCTTCAGAAGATACAATCTCTGGCAGTTCATACTCAGAATGAGATATCAAAGCTGATGAAGGAGCTCCGCCCTACTTTATTGGATGAGCTCGGACTACCCGCAGCAATCAGTCGCTATGCTAAGGATAGCCTTGAATCTCTGGGGACTAAGGTATCTATGGAATTCGAGGGGGTGGAAGAGCGCTTGCCCACAGAAGTCGAAGTAACGCTTTTCCGTATCGCTCAAGGGACAATAGGCAACATTCTGGAGCACGCAGAGGCGAAAAATGTCTCTATCAGCTTGAAATGCAATGCCAGTGAATGTATATTGAACGTTAAGGACGACGGCAGAGGCTTTGATGTCAGTAAACTTACTAAGGTGGACAAAGGTGGTCGGGGGGCGGGAGTATTCACTATGAAAGAGAGGGCACGTTTAGTGGGCGGCGCGTGTAACATTAGGTCCCAGCCCGGGAAAGGCACCAGAATTGCTGTGAGAGTTCCGCTGAAGGGATTTATGGCGGATGCAGAAGATAAAAGTATTAATAGTTGATGACCACACCTTGGTGCGGGATGGAATCCGTGCTTTGCTGTCGCTGGTTGCCGACATAGAGGTAGTCGGCGAGGCCGCAAATGGAAGAGAAGCTCTGGAAAAGGTGAAAAGGCTTGCCCCGGATGTGGTGCTCATGGACTTAGCCATGCCTATTATGAGTGGACTGGAAGCAACGCGGAGAATACGCAAGAGATTCCAAGGAACAAAAGTGTTGGCACTCACCCAGTATGAGGATAGAGAATACATCATCCCGACTATCGAAGCCGGGGCTCGTGGCTTCATTAGCAAGACGGCGGCATTTTCTGAGCTCGCTTCAGCCATCCAGGCTGTATATCAGGGAGGATCTTTTCTATCTCCTATGGCAGCAGCGGCTGTCGTTGAAGAATGCCAGCAAAAAGTCGCTATAGAAGGGGAAAAGGACTCTTACCAGAACCTAACGGATAGGGAAAGGGAGATGCTTAAGCTGGTTGCCGAGGGATATACTGCTAAGGAGATAGCAGATATGCTGGTCATCAGCTTGAGAACGGTGGAGACGCACAAAACCAACCTGATGAAAAAGCTGAATATCCACAATAAAGCCGACCTCATTAGGTTTGCCATACGCAAGGGCATTATCACCGTGTGACGGTATAAGTAAAGCCTTCTCCATTCGCTTCTAATCTGCGAGTTTTTCCCACCCCAAAATAGGGGTTAATCCGCCGAGAATTCCGAATAAAATTCATCCCTATTATCGGGATTACCTCTTTTACACTTTTTAAGAACAAGTTACTATATAACTAGGACTAATTTTTATAGGGTGGGAGCCGTACTAGATTATGGATAATTATCAAGCTAGCCGAATGAGGGAAGCTTCTCGTGGGCGTGGCCTTATTCCGCCCTGCCAGGTTGCCTGCCCGTTGCACATGGAGATTGGCGAATATGTTGATTTAGTTGCTCAAGGGAAGGTAATGGAAGCATTACAAGTCATAAGAGAGGGCAATCCCTTCCCTTCTATCTGTGCTTATGTGTGCACCCATCCTTGTGAGGATGCCTGCCGGCGCAGCCAGGTAGATAAATCTATCGCTATTCGGTCGTTAAAGAGATTCGCTGTGGAATTCGGCGGTGACAGGATGATACAGCTTGAAGCTGAGACTACACAGAGCGAAAAGGTTGCCGTCGTAGGGTCTGGCCCAGCAGGGTTGGCTTGTGCCTATTACCTGAGGAAGCTCGGCTACCCGGTAACCATCTTCGAGGCTTATTCAGAACTGGGAGGCATGCTCCGGGTGGGTATTCCCCAGTACCGCCTTCCTCGGGAGGTAGTCGATACTGAAGTTCAAAGGCTAATTCACATGGGGGTTGAAATCAAGGCTAATACGCGGGTGATATCCCTGGACCTGCTTTTTGACATGGGTTATAAGGCTGTCTTTATAACCGTTGGCGCCCATCAGAGCCTTAGAATGGGAATAGAGGGGGAAGAGAGTCCGGGGGTGATAGATGGGGCTACTTTTCTCCGCGAAGTGAATCTGGGACTCAAGCCCTCTCTGGGGGAAAGAGTTGCTGTAGTAGGTGGAGGGAATGTGGCCATGGACGCTGCTCGCGCTGCTGTTCGATTGGGGGCGAACAAGGTGAGCATTCTCTACCGTCGCAGTCGAGCAGAAATGCCAGCAGGTCCCGACGAAATAGAGCAAGCCCTGGAGGAAGGTGTGGAGGCCACGTTTCTGGTGGCACCAACTAAGGTGAAAAGGAGAAATGGGCACTTGAGCGTAACATGCGTAAGGATGGAGCTTGGAGAACCGGATGCGGGGGGCAGACGACGTCCAGTGCCAATCGAAGGCAGCGAGTTCAATAGGGAATTTGATACTTTAATTACTGCCATTGGTCAAGCACCTCAGATTTCCGAGGATTTTCGCCTCCGCATAGGCAAAGGCAGCACTATTCAAGTCGACCCGGTCACACTCACTACTAATCGGACGGGAGTTTTTGCCGGAGGAGATGCTGTCACTGGACCAGCTACTGTAACCCAAGCACTGGCAAGTGGCAGGCAGGCAGCCTTTCGTATCAATGATTACCTTCGGCATAGATACCCTCTAGTTGACAAGGAAGCGGAGGAAACCTTGTCGGGCGAACTCTCTCCTGAAACGATAGAGATGATAAGGAAAATCGAACGGCTTGAGCCTCCGCTCCTCCCTCCTGAAGCAAGAACGAAAGAGTTCAAAGCGGTGGAGCTCATTTATAACTGGGAGTTTGCCGTTGATGAAGCCAGACGCTGTCTCCGCTGTGGCATGGGAGCGGAGATCCTGTTCCAGGATAAGTGTGCTACTTGCCTTACCTGTCTAAGGGTCTGTCCTTACCATGTGCCTTACCTGGATGACGGGGGAACAATCCAGATACCTGCTGACCAATGTCAAGCTTGTGGCATATGCGTTACTGAATGTCCGGCTAGGGCAATAGCTTTGCGAAAGCCCTACGACCGAAGGCACATAGACGAAGAACTGGAACATGCTCTTAAGTCTGCGGCAGAATCGAAGTCCAAGCCCTTAATTATCGGCTTTTGTTGCCAATATGGGCTCTTCGGCACTGGCGCATTGGCAAGCCTGTGGAGGGAAGGCAAAGCCGGCATCTGGATAGTGCCTGTCCTTTGCGTGGCTAAGTTAGAAGAAGGACACGTATTGCGGCCCTTTGAAATGGGTGCAGAGGGGGTTTTCATCGCTGGATGCGGGGAACAATGTAGTCGGGAAAACACCGCCTTTTGGGTCCTCCAACGCGTGGAAAGAATTAGAAGGGCACTGTCTCAGATTGGTCTTGAGCCGGAGCGGTTGCAGACATTTAACCTGCGTGCTACTGAGGGAGATACTGCCGAGGCACTGGACAATTTCACTGAACGAATAGGAGAGCTGTGCCTAGCTTCAGTAATAAAGCAGGAGGTGAAAAGTTGATAGTGGCAGAACAAAAGCCCGTGGAGGAGATAAGGCGAATTATTGCTCCTTACGAGAGGGTGTTGCTTCTCGGCTGCGGCACTTGTGTGACTGTTTGTGGCGCCGGTGGTGAGCGTGAAGTATCTTTTCTTAATAGTGTATTACGGGTAGCTCAGGCAAAGGGCAGCAATGAAATTCATAGCTTTTGGGAATACACCGTGAAAAGACAATGTGATTTTGAATTCTTGGACTTGCTTGCGGACAAGGTCAATGAAGTGGACGCCATACTTTCGCTAGGTTGCGGCATCGGGGTGCAAGTCGTAGCCGAGCGCTTTCCCGATATACCTGTTTTGCCCGGTGTTAATACCTCTTTCATGGGTATGGCTAAAGAGTGGGGGGTCTGGGATGAGCGCTGCGCCGCCTGCGGTGATTGCCGATTGGCAGAGACCGCCGGCATTTGTCCCATCACCAGGTGCACCAAGGGGATACTCAATGGTCCCTGCGCCGGCACCAAGAACGGGAAATGCGAAGCAAACAAAGATATGAACTGTGCCTGGGTCCTAATCTACAAGCGACTGGAGAGGTTGCAGCAATTGGAAAAGATGCGACGATATTATCCTCCCAGAAACTTCCGGGTAATCCCCAGACCTCGAAGAATCGTCATGAAAGCTGATGTTGAACCAGGAGAGGACAATGGCTAACTCACTGTTTGAAGAAAAACTCAATTCCGATGGATTCCTGGTGACCACAGAGATTGGGCCTCCTAAGGGGGCAGACGTCTCGGAGATGGTTCACCACATAGACCTCCTCAAAGAGAAGGTTGACGCTATCAACATCACTGACCATCAGAGCTCCGTGATGCGTTTTCCCTCCCTGGGTGGCTGTCTGCTGGTGAAGGAACGTGGTGGCGAGCCTATCATTCAAATAACTTGTCGTGATCGCAACCGTCTGGCCCTCCAAGCTGACCTTCTTCTGGCTTATTCCAGAGACATCAAAAATGTGCTTTGTCTCACCGGCGATTCTGTCGATGTTGGCGACCACAAGGAAGCAAAGCCCGTCTTTGACCTGGATTCGGTCCAATTACTGAAGATGGCCAGGGAAATGGAGTCTGGTAAAGACATGGGGGGGAATGAACTAAAAGGTGTACCCCAATTTTGCCTCGGCGCTTCAGTTCACCCCGAGGCAGACTTCATAGAGCCACAGCTCGTCAAGTTTGAGAAGAAGGTTATTGCGGGGGCACAATTCTTCCAAACTCAAGGCATATTTGACTTGGAGAGCCTTCGGAGGTTTATGCAATACGCTTCCCAGTTCAATGTCAAAATCTTGGCTGGCATTATCGTGCTTGCCTCAGCCAGGATGGCTCGATATATGAACGATAATGTTCCCGGGATAATTGTTTCTCAAGCCACCATTGATGAGCTAGCTAATGTGGAGAAAGGTAAAGGACTTCAGAAGGGAATTGAGATTGCTTCCCGGTTGATAAAGACAATAAGGGAGGAAAATCTATGCCACGGTGTTCATATTATGGCTGTGGGTAACGAAGGAATTGTGCCTGATATCCTGGAGGCAGCTTAGCGGGCACTTCTGAGATGGCACTTTAGTTAAAGGACAGCTGTGGTCGGTCGGCTAACTAAAATCTAATAAAGGAGGGATGTGAAATGGAAAACAAAATCTTAATCATAGATGACGAGCCTGATTTTGCAGAAGCGTTGCGCATGACTTTGGAAGCAAAAGCCTATCGCGTAATCACCGCCACCAACAAGGCACAGGGTCAGGAGAAGATGAGAGAGGGGCCTGACGTCGTTGTCCTGGGCACGGTAACTCCTATTGGGCAAGCTTTTTCCTTGCACAACTGGCTGAAGCAGCACCCCAGATATAAAGACGTGCCAGTCCTGGTGATAGACTCCCGGCCTGAGGAACGGCTTATCAGGGGATGGAGAAAATTTGAGGGGATGCAACTGGAGTCTGAGGACTATGTGGCTAAGCCAATCGAGCCAGCTTCACTTGTGGTCCGCATCCAAAGGCTATTGGAAGAAGCGACCAGGAAGATAAGAGTGCTGGTGGCAGACGACCATACTATGGTCAGGGATGGAATATGCGCCGTCCTCATGTTGCAAAGGGATCTGGACATAGTAGGTGAAGCCGTCAATGGAAAAGAGGCGATTGACAAGGTGTTTCGACTTCTGCCCGACGTAGCGTTGATGGACATACTCATGCCTGTCATGAGTGGGCTGGAGGCAACAAGGCAGATAAAGGATCAATGCCCCCAGACAAGAGTATTGATTCTGACCCAGTATGATGAACAGGAAAATATGCTTGTTGCCAGCCAGGCGGGCGCATATGGCTTCATTCCCAAGAAAGCTGCTAGCGAGCAGCTTATAGCGGGCATAAGAGCTGTACATGGAGGAAGTTACTTCCCCGACTCTTTTGCTAAGTTAGTTTCGAACTAACGACAATGTAAAGGTTGGGCTTCCCTGAAAGCGAGGAGTTGTATTTTTATCCTCCTTGAGCTTTCTATAGCCGGCCGCCATTATCTCACACCCTGCTGCTACCTCGGCTCTGAGTTTAGAACAAGCCTGGCCGTTCCTTGAGACATTGCCAGGCTTTGTTCATTACCTCACCTCAATATTCTCCTGTCAAGGGGGAAAGAGATTGATTACTAATTATCGCGTGTCATTGCGAAACACGAAATGCCGAAGCAATCTCTTAAGATTGCCACGCTTCGCTCGCAATGACGATTCGAGTTGCTAAACGACCTGGGGAAATTGGCTACAAAGACTGAGGAGACATCCCCGCAATGACAGGAAAATTAGCATGTTTAATATCCTGTTGATAGAAGGGCAAAGCTAATTCTTGCTCTAATCTGGGTTTTTCAATATACTGACGAAGATAACTAGAAGAAATTGGACAGGCGAATAACCAATCTCATTATTACAGGTTTCTCCGGCACCGGTAAATCTCTGGTGGCTAAAGAGATAGCCCGGGGATTAAATTGGGATTTTCTTGATACCGATGATGAGATAGTTAAACAAACTGGCAAGCCTATCGCCGAGATTTTTCGTCAGGATGGGGAGGGCAAGTTTAGGGAACTGGAACGCGAGACGATTAGAAAAGCTTGCCAGCAAAGGCAGACAGTCATAGCTATTGGCGGCGGTGCCATAGTTGACCCGCAAAACTATGAGTTGCTTGCCAAAACTGGGTTAATTGTTTGCCTGGAGGCTAAACCTGAGACAATCTATGAGCGCTTGTTCCGTGAGGCTGTTTATAGTCCTGAGACCGAAGTTCGCCCCCTTTTAGCTAACGATAACCCTTTGGAACGCATCAGGCAGCTTAAAGCCTCCCGGCAGCCTTACTACGCTAATGTTGACTGGACGGTCCATACCGACAATTTAAACATCAGCCAGGTAGCAGAGGAGGTAATAAGGGTTTCGAGATTGCTTCGTCGCTACGCTCCTCGCAATGACAGGGAAAAGGCTCGGAGTAGCATTGACAAAGACGTTGCCTGCGTGGTGGAGACTGCGACTCAAAGTTATCCTGTCTTTGTTGGCTATGGTTTATTGGACAAGCTGGGCGAAAAGATGAAGCAAGCTGCTCTATCTGGCACAGCCACCATGATTAGCGATGAGAATGTCTTCTCTCTTTACGGCAGCAAAGTCGAGGGAATCCTCAAGGATGCTGGTTTTGCTGTTAATTCCTTTGTAGTGCCGCCGGGTGAAGAAACGAAAAATATCGACTATGCTATCAAGATTTATGATTTCCTTGTCGAGCATCGAGCGGAGCGGGACGACATTATCATCGCCTTGGGTGGGGGCATGGTAGGTGACTTAGCGGGTTTTGTCGCTGCCACCTTCTTACGAGGCATGCCCTGGATACAAGTGTCGACCAGTTTGGTAGCCATGGTTGATGCCAGCATCGGGGGTAAGGTCGGGGTTAATCATCCTGAGGGAAAAAACCTTATTGGTGCCTTCTATCAGCCTAACCTGGTTTTGGCTGACTGTCAGACTCTTACCACTCTGCCTCAGCGTGAGCTGACCTCAGGCTGGGCTGAAGTTATTAAGCATGGCGTGATTCTTGATGAGGAATTTGTTCAATTCCTGGAGAGCAATGTTAATAGGCTGACAAAACTAGAGTCGGAGTTGCTTACCCGAGCTATTGCCCGTAGCGCTGCTATCAAGGCTCAGGTCGTTAGCCAGGATGAAAAGGAAAGGGAAGGGAAACGCACCATCTTGAACTATGGACATACCATCGCTCACGGTCTGGAAGCAGCTACACAATATAAGCGCTTTCTTCATGGCGAAGCGGTGGCCATTGGCATGATGGGCGCCGCTAAGCTCAGTCAGCGATTAGGTCTTTTGCCTTCAGCGGCAGTGGAGCGTCAACAAGCCCTATTACAGAAACTCGGCCTACCCACTGGCTTTTCTGGCTTGGGTTTGACTGAGATAACAAGAGCTATGGAGTTAGACAAGAAGACCAAGGAAAAAGCAATTCGCTGGGTGCTGTTACAAGATATTGGCAAAGCAGTAATTCGTAGCGATGTGCCTCAGCAAGAAGTATTAGCCGTTCTTCGGGAGCTAGTATGATCTTGTTACCAATTGATACAATAATATAAGAAATTAATGTTAGGCTGCAATTGAAGATTCAAGAGATAACAGAGGTTAACCTCCATGGGTGATATCTGGAAACCACCGCTATTAGTTGTTGCTCATCCCACACTTTTCAGGGCGTTTGAAATTGACTCTTTCGAGAGAGATATTATTAGGAATCCCAATTCTACAGAGCATGACGCATCGCAGTTCTTCGAACGCTTTCCCAAGTTCCTATTCCTTGGTCAAGGCGCAGAAATTAGGCGTGAGGTTGTCATGATTAGCGGATCCCCTTTGCTGATCAATCGCGTTGATTTCTTTAGACGTTCATACGGGAATGCATTCTGGGACATAATCGAGATAAAAAGCCCCCATAAACCATTTGTCACGACATCTTCGACACAGCATCCGAGGTTTTCGTCCAGTGTCGAAATGGCAATC
>JAUWYE010000167.1 GCA_030615965.1 Dehalococcoidia bacterium
CGCTTCTACAGCCACCATGAGCCCACCGGCAGCATATAAGGCTGCTTCGTAAGACTTCGGAGACATTACGGTATCAGGGTCAAGCCAGCCACCACCCTTTTCCGCTTTGCCCTTAACGTAGGAAATGTATTCCGTCGCATGTATCATCTCTAGCTCCTCTAGCAAGGCGGGGCGCGCAGGCAGACAGGTGAGTTTCTCCTTAATTCCAGTTTCCTTCAAATAAGACATCGCAGCTACCAGCCTCTGAGAATTCTCCACGTGGTCACCGGTATCGTGTTCCAAATAGATTGGGTCATAAACCAGACCGGCCTTCATACTCGCATCATATCAAAGGTACTCAAGCGAAAACAATTATGGGCGAGGCTTTCCAGAACTCCGACCAAGTCGGAGTTGCTTTTTATCACGGAAAACATCTATGCTGTGGGATGCACAGTTCCGTGCAGGAAAGCTTTGTCCTGTGACCAGAGAAGAGATAAAAGAGTTGCTCAACGAGGCGGAGAAGAGGTTTGCCTCGGAAGCAAAGTTAATACAGTTGGAGTCAGGCAAAATCATTTTCGTCGGCGATACTCATGGTGACCTCGAAGCCACGGAGAAAATTATCCACAGGTATCTCAAGTCGGAGAATAAGCTAGTTTTTCTGGGGGACTATGTTGACCGGGGACCAGCTTCCCTGGAGAACATTAATTTTTTGCTTGGGCAAAAAACTGAGCACCCCGATACTCTTTACCTGCTTATGGGAAATCACGAAGGCTATGCTGCGGTCAGCTTCCACCCTGCCGATTTCTGGGAAGGACTGGATGCCGAACTTCGCCAGCGATATAGTGAGGTTCTTTCCAAGTTGCCACTGGCAGCGTCCACGCCAAATGGAATCATTGCTCTGCATGGAGCACTCCCCGATGTGTCAGGTTTAGAAGATATAAATAGGATAAAGCCAGGTAGCGCCGAATGGCATCAAATAACCTGGGGGGACTGGCAGGAAAGAGAAGGGGAGTTCCTGGGAATCGATCCCTATACCGAGAGACCTCAATTCGGGCGAGGCTGGTTCGAGGAAATCATGTCCCGCTTGGGCAAAAATGTCTTGATAAGGTCTCACCAGCCAGATGCCCCACCCACAATGTATGGCGGAAGATGCCTTACTATATTCACCTCTTCAGCTTATAGGCATTATATTTCTGAGCGCACCATAGCCCTGGTTGATTTGAGAAAAGTGGTAAAGAGCGTGGATGATATAGAGATAGAGATTGTCTAAAGCCCCCCTCAACCCTCAAGATTTCAGTCTACTATGGTTAGTTTTGCAATTTACCTCATTGGTATTATCTGAAGCTTATACAACAACAATCTTGACATGACTTCGTCGGGCGCTTACACTATTAAAACCACCCGATGAGGTCTGAAAGTAATGATATGCCCTGCTTGTAAATACGATATGATAGTCGTTGAGTATCATAATATTGAGCTCGATTATTGTAATAGTTGTAAGGGGGTGTGGTTTGACTATGGAGAGCTTGAGCTTTTGCTTGAGTCGCATAGTCTTGAAGAGACAAAGGTGTTCCTTGATGGCATCCTCGACTCCCAGGAAACCGTTTCATCAGAAAAGCAACGGAATTGCCCCGTCTGTGGCCATAAGATGAAAAAAACAGCTATAGGCGAACAGCCTGAAATCCTCATCGACATATGCCGTGATGAACATGGATTGTGGTTTGACGGGGGTGAGGTTATTCAACTGATAAGACATCTGTCTGGGGAACATCCGCCAAAACATGATTCCAGGGAACAGGTTATCAGTTTCTTAGAAGAAGTTTTTGAAGCCCCACAGTAAGGCGGCGATGGCGATTAAGTAACACCCAGAGAACATTAGTTAAGGAGGTTTAATATGGTAGCAGTTTATATCATTATCGGTGTTGTTGTGGTTCTTCTTATCCTATTCCTAAGTATCTACAACGGCCTGGTCAGGCGGCGTAATCAAGTAAAGAACTCTTGGGCGCAAATTGACGTTCAGCTAAAACGACGCCATGACCTCATTCCCAACCTGGTGGAAACTGCCAAGGGCTATATGAAACACGAGCGAGAAACCCTGGAATCAGTAACCAAAGCCCGTAATCTTGCCCAGCAACTGTCGTCTGCTGGAGCCGGTGAGCGAGCCAAGGCCGAAGGTGAGCTGAGTTCGGTCCTATCCCGTTTACTGGCTGTAGTGGAAAACTACCCCGATCTTAAAGCCAATCAGAACTTTCTGGCACTTCAGGAGGAACTTGCCTCAACCGAGAACAAGATAAGTTTTTCTCGCCAGTATTACAATGATTCAGTCCTAAGATATAACAACCAGACGCAGATGTTTCCGTCTAACATCGTTGCCAGCATGACCGGGTTTAAGGCTAGTGAATTCTTCGAGGTTACTCTAGCCGCCGAAAGAGAAGTGCCCAAGGTTAGTTTTACTCAGTAAGAAGACACTTCAGCTGTGTGGGAACAGATTAGGTCTAATCAACTAAGGTCGGTAGTGCTGACAATAGGCATGGGAGCATTACTGATCCTGATCGGCTATTTCCTGGGCCTGTACTTCTTTGATAGTGCTATTGTGGGCTTGGTCATTGCCATATTAATATGGGCAGTCTTGAGTTTAGTTGCCTATTTCCAGGGTGATAGTCTCCTGCTTACCATGTCGAGGGCGAAGAAAATTAAGCGTGACGACCACCCCCGTCTGTACAATGTGGTTGAGGAAATGAAGATTGCCTCCGGTCTGGAGAAAATGCCCAACATATACATCATTGATGACCCGGCACTAAATGCCTTCGCCACTGGTCGTGACCCCAATCGGGCATCCGTAGCTATTACCTCGGGACTGCTACAAAAACTAAACCGCGATGAATTGCAGGGGGTCATCGCCCACGAGATAT
>JAUWYE010000025.1 GCA_030615965.1 Dehalococcoidia bacterium
GATATACATGGAACTATTATAGTAGCGACCAAGGGAACAACATACAATGTGCAGCCCACGAACATTGTACCACCAGTCGTTCCTGCTGTTACCGGTGATATAGCCCGTGAACTAACTATAAGTGTCAATGGCCAAGGAACCACCAACCCTGGTCCGGGCACCTACACCTATGATGAGGGTATCCAGGTGACTATCACTGCTACCCCTGCCTCTGGCTGGAGGTTTGACCATTGGGGTGGCGATGCCTCAGGTTCCTCGCCTACGTTCGTCATCACTATCGACTCCAACAAGAGTGTTACTGCTTACTTTAAGCAAGTGACTACTATTGGCAGCAATGTTCAAATAACCAAAATTTTCTACGATGGCTTGGTCTATCGAGTCGAATCGGATGAGTATGTAGAGATTACAAACCTTGGTAGTGAACCTCAAGGCCTAACTGGCTGGGTGTTAAAAGACATATCAGAGGGATATCCCTCGTTTACTTTCCCATACTATGTGCTAGCTCCTGGTGCCGCTATTCGTGTCTACACAAACGAGACTCATCCTGAGTGGGGAGGCTTCAGTTTTAGGTATGGTAAGGCAATTTGGAATAATACTAGCCCTGATGTAGCTGCACTATATGACGCCCAAGGGCAAGAGGTATCCAGAAAGAGCTACTAATAAAGCGACACCTTGAGGGCACAGGAACAAAATAAAGGATAAGGAGGCACAACATGGCTGATGAAGGCACAATAATGTGGACAGGAGTGTCTGATCAAAAATACGAGTATTGGATATATCGCATAGGAGCATCCTTTAAATCAGAACCAGGTAATTACATCTTTGCCAAAGTAACCAAGTCAACCGAGTCAAAATATTGGACTCCACTATATGTCGGTGAGACCGATGATCTAAACAGGCGTTTAACCCCCAATCACGAGAAGATGCCTTGTGTAAAACGTAATGGAGGAACACATGTCCATGTGCATATTAGTAGCAAGGATGAAGCAACTAGACAAAAGGAGGAAGCTGACATCAGGGATAAATGGAATCCACCGTGTAACCTAGAGGATTGATTCTATTTGAGCTAATTGCCCTAATTCATCTCATTATAGAGGCTAGCGAGCCAGGATGAAGGAGAAACCCATTTAAGAGGAGCGAGCCATTAAGGACGAGAAACCCAGTGGTCAAGAGCGAGCCAAGATTGCGGAGAAACCCGTAAGCAGTGAGCGAGCCAGAAGGTGAGAGTAACCCAGAAGTTTAGAGTGCACCCCGGGGGCACAGGAACAAAATAAATGAAAAAATCACTAATTAGAGTAGGAATTGGAGTAGGCGTAGTTATAGCTATTATTGCGCCTGTCGCGGCAACGACGGCCACTGCGGAGGCTTTCGAGGCAGTGGTGAATACCACGGACGACATTGATGATGGTGTCTGCGACGCCGTTCACTGTTCTTTGAGGGAAGCGATTAGCGCGGCTAACGAGAGAGCAGGTCCGGATACGATTACCTTCGCCCCGACAGTGTTCCCGCTATCGGGGACCGGGGTGATTAAGCTGACCTCGCCCCTACCAGACATATACGACGGAGGTACTACCATTGATACTACTGGGGCAAAAGTCACTATCGACGGGGGTAACCTTGCCTCCTTTCCTGGTGACATTGAGGATATAGGTGACATTGAGCATATAAGCGGCTTATGCATCCGTTCCAGTGGTAACACGGTGATGGGAATTCGGATTATAGGGATGCCTGGGAATGGTATTAATATCACATCAGATGAAGCTTTTAGGCCGCGGTGGCCGGCTGATAACAACACCCTAATCGGCATCACGGTGGTCAATAACGGCTATGGTCCCCCACCCTTCACCAGCCGCGAGGACGGCATCGTGATTGAAGCCAGGGGTGCGAGCAGTAGTGCTTCTGGCAACAGAGTCATTAACTGCACCGTCGAGGACAATGCTGATGATGGGATCATCGTGCAGGTGCGCAACGGTGGAGCAGGCAATGATAACGTTATTACCGGTTGTATCGTAAGAAACAATGCTGAGAATGGTGTGGAGATAGACGCTGAAGGTCCCGGCAGCAGCGCGAGCCGCAATACGGTTGCCAACAACACGATCGAGGGCCATCAATACCCTGGGAGCCTCAATGTCTGGAGCGATGACGGCGGAAGGGCGGACGAAAACATCCTTCGCTCCAATATCGTCGTAGCAGGTCTTGATCGCGGGATCTGGATCGTGGCTTGCAATATAGGGAGTAGCACAACTGCCAATATCATCATCAACAACACTGTTGAGAACCATGTTAAGGATGGAATCTCTGTAGAAAGTCACACCGGCGGCATCGCCGATGGCAATATCGTCAAAGGCAACGCGATTCAACGGAGTGGCGGCGTCGGTATCCATATAGCTACCGATGGTAACCTCATCTATCACAACGACATCATCGACAATGATACGCAGGCGAGAGATTATGGGAGCAATCACTGGGATCACGATGGCGAAGGTAACTATTGGAGTGATTACCAAGAGAGGTATCCCGCTGCTTGGGAGCATCCTGAGCATAAGGGTATATGGGATACTTCCTACTGGATCCCAGACGGGAGCAATAAGGATATGTATCCCTTAATGCCTCCAACGCCGATGGTCAGGACTAAAGAAGTCACAGATCTTACAATGGATAGTGCAACTCTGAAGTGCGATTTCACACTCGGAGATTATGATTCAGTGTGCGTATGCTTCCGATACAGGGAAAGTGCTAAAGTCGACTGGACAGGCACCGCAGCCGCAATATACAACGCATCGGGTAGTCACTCTGACACCATAAGCAGGTTACAGCCCAGCACGGATTACAAATTCAAGGCTCAAGTCAGATATGACAATGCCATCGTTAGTGGAGAGCAGCGCGAATTCACAACCTTTGCCATTATTGGCAAAGAAGAGACAGATAGGCCGCCACAGGTAGTGCTACCAGAGGCTGAGGATGAGGAGGTAATTCCAGTGGTAACTCCACCATCCAAACCAGGGGTTAACTGGCCCCTCATTGCCGGGATTATAGGTGGTGTGATAGTAGTTGGATTGGGCATTTTCTTCTGGATGAGAAGAAGAAGGATTGTTACCTGAGGGCACAAAACCAAATAAGAAGAGCGAGCCAACATAGACGAGAAAACCAGAGGTGATGAGCAAGCCATGCAAGGCGAGTAAACCAGGAATAATGAGCGAGCCAGAAAAAAAGAGAAACCCAGCTAATGAGAGCGAGCCAATATAGGTGAGAAACCCATTATAACTGAGCGAGCCAATATGTGAGAGAAACCCATAAGTAGTGAGCGAGCCATAATACCAGAGAAACCCAGACAGGTAGAGCGAGCCAATAAACATGAGAAAACCAGCTGCATAGAGCGACACCCTGAGGGCACAAAAATAAATAAGTGCTACAGGGGTTGACAAAATGTTAATATTTGTATACAAGAGAGCGACACCCTGAGGGTACTTAAATGGCGGAGGAAAGAAATGAAAAAGATTATTATTTTGTTAGTGGCGTTGATTTTTATCGCAGGAGGTGCCGGTTTCTATTGTGGATACCAGAAGGGTGCTGAACAGTATGATGTTGGGTTTCAGGCAGGCCATAACGATGGCTATAATAATGGTCTGGCCGTAGGTTACCAGGAAGGAAAGGAAAAGGGTTATGTTGAGGGTTATCGAGCTTATCAGGCTGGAGAAGAGTTAGAAGTGAAACCTTATCAGCTTGATGTGAGTCAAACCCTAAATACTAGCAATTTCATTCAATCAGAATTAATCTGTATATGGACAATACACTTTGAGAATTTAATAATTACCGATATTTCAGATTATACCCTAACCTTAGCCCCTTTTTATGAATGGAAGATAGGAGATGAGGAGCTTAAGGTAATAGTGGGCCCGCTTTCAAAGATTACTAAGGCTGTGACCGTTCCAGTTCCTGGTGAGGATGGAAGAGTTACTACAGAGGATAGAGAAATAAAATTCGCAGATCTTCAGGTTGGCAATGTCGTAGAAGTGTACGCTCGGTGGCAAGAAATTGATAATATGGAACCCTACGCGACCATAAGAGTAATTACCGACTGGGGAAAACTAAAAGTGGAAGAGTTAGAAAAATCGGAAAAAGTAGAACTATCAATATCTTGGACTGCTGGAATAACCGCAGAAGTTGAGAAAATTAATGGTCGGATTCTAAGCCTGCAGAGAGAGAGTGAAAAATTAGATGTTTTTATAAGAGAGGATGCAGTCGTAAGCCTTCTGGTCCGTTCTTCTGGTTCTAGAACCGAAGTGAGCTTTGCAGATCTTCAGGTTGGCGATAGCGTTAGTGTGACTGCAAATTTCACCGAGGATAAAAGGCTTGAGGGAGTAGAAATAACTATCTTTCCTCGCGAATAGCAAGCAAAACTTAAAAGTCAGTTAAAGGAAGGTTATTTTACACTTGAAGGAGCAAAGAAATGAAAAACATCATAATTGGGGTTCTGATAACAGTCTTGATTTTTGGTGGAGCACTTGCTGGGTGCGGCGTTGTTCAGGACAAAGGTGTTGAACAAAATGGAGAGTTGGAAGTAGATTATCCGGTTGGTGACACAAATCCCGAGCACCTAGCTGAGGTTTTGGGTTCTTATGAGCGTTATGAGGAGTTACGTGACTCTAAACTAAGAAAGCCAGACACTGAAATGCAGCTTGCTTATGATACCTACGGAGCAGAACAACGAAAGATAGCTTGGGTTTTTCTAGTTATGAGAGGAGAAATAGTAAAGATTGAAAGAAAAGTAATAACAGCCCTATCGAGAGGAGAAATTGTAAAGATTGAAGGAAGGGTAATGACTATTGCTAATGAGGGTGACACGATTTCTCTTTATGTCCCGGAATTTGCAGACATTTATACCCATAGATATATGGGAGTTACTGAGGACGGAGAGGCGGTATGGCTAGGGGAGAAGTTAAAGGTAGGTGATTTGTTTCCTCAAGGTGAGGAAATAGAATTCAAAGAGTTAGATGTAGGCGATTGGCTTTGGGGCATATCTGTTGCAATAAATGCCGATGACGCTCAAGCAAGGGCAATAGATGTTGCTAGCGCTCCTTAGCAGTGTCAGTTTTGATTAGTTATGAAAAGCTATTCCGATACTAGGAGCGAGCCAGAAAAGAAGAGAAACCCATAAGTAACGAGCGAGCCAGGGCAGATGAGAAAACCAGAAGAGAGCGACACCCTGAGGGCACAGGGAAAAGGAGGTCAAAATGAAAAGACTGATAATAGGACTGCTGCTGGTAGTAATACTTCTGGTTAGTCTCGGGGGAGTGGTTAGCTGTGGAAAAGTCGGTATTACGGGTACATATGTTAACCAAGACAATCCAGACGATTATTTGGAGTTAGAAGCGGATGGTACTTACTATTTGTATGAGGATGGAATTGGTCTTACCGGAGAATGGGAAACCAGCGGTAACGAATTAAGACTAGAGTTATGGGGCTTCGTAGTCACAGGAGAGATAAGGGGAAATGACATAATTGATCCTAACGGACAAGTTTGGGTGAAGCAAAGTAAACCTTCTAAAGAAGAAACCTTAGCACCGTCAGAACCGACAACACCTGCCGCTACTTTAGAAGTAGCCAACCTTAATCTATCTGAACTGATTGAGTTACGCGAAGCTATAGAGCAGTTTATTACATCGGCAAGGCTGATAGCGAATGAGGAGGAAACACGCTTGCTTAGCCAAGCCAATGTAGTTCTAGCAGCAATTCAATCCAATAGTAATCTACATAATATTGTTGCAGAAAAAACAGAGGAAAGGCAGCTCGTATTAGATATTCTGGGAGGCATATTTCGTGTAGGGGTACAGCGCTTCTATAATATCCCGTCGCCAGTAGCGTGGGCAATAACTAAAGGTGCTGAGGAGCTTGGTAACCGAATAGCTGAGTGGCAGGTGCTTGGGTGCCTGAGTCTCGCTACAGTGACTCAGCCGGATAGCGGCGTTATGGAAGTTGTATATCACAAAGAGCAAGGTGAAATCTGGGCTAACTTCAATATCTATGACCCAGTTGGTCGAGTGTGCATGTACATACGTGTCGAACCTGCCTTAGTTTCATTTGAGGGAGGCGGCAACATACTCCTTTCTGAAGGGGTCAAACCTGTCACGGGGAAGTGCAGGATCGCGTACCACTTCGGCGAGGTCTCCTTACCCACTCCTGCAATGGCCGACCAAGGAGTTATCTTCCCCGACTCGAATCTTGAGGCAGCCATAAGGGAAGCTATTGATAAGCCTGAAGGTCCCATCTATGCCTCAGAGCTGGAAGGACTCAGCCCTCTTGATGCTTCAGGAAGAAATATCACCGACCTCACGGGATTGGAGTATTGCACTAACCTCACCAAGCTCGACCTTTGCTACAACCAGATAAGCGACATCTCATTGCTGGCCTCCCTCCCTAGCCTGAGGTCGCTGAATCTTGGGGGAAACTCAATAAGTGGTATCACGCCACTGGCTTCTCTGACTAACCTCACCAGCCTCCGTCTTGATGACAACCAGATAAGCGATATCTCACTGTTGGCTTCCTTCACAAACCTGACCATACTATGGCTTGATCACAACCGGATAAGTGATATCTCACCGCTGGCTTCACTGACTGAACTCACCCTGCTCTACCTTAACGAGAATCAGATAAGTGACATCTCACCACTGGCTTCCCTGACTAACCTCTTTGATCTCCGGCTTCGGCAGAATCAGATAAGTGACATCTCACCACTGGCTTCCCTCACTAGTCTGCTCGTGCTCAACCTTAGCGAGAATCAGATAAGTGACATCTCGCCATTGATTTCCCTGACTAACCTCGCCGCGCTCACGCTTGGGGGTAATCCCCTGAACAACATGTCGGTGAATGTCTATATCCCTAAGCTTGAGCAAAGAGGTGTGGACGTTTATTGGTGAAACCCCGGCTGGCTAGAAAAGGAGAGGAGACCGATGAAGTTCGCCTGGATATTGATATATCTTAACCTGCCCCTGTGGATAGCGGTAGCTATTTTAGCCTTCGTTTTTGAGAGCTGGGACACGGTCAAGATAATAGTGGGGTGCAATGTAGCCTTGCTGTTAACCAGCTATATTTTGCTTACTTGGCCTAAAAGGAGGACGAGCAGTGAAGCTTAAACTTACCTTCGAGAGTCAGCAGCTAACTAAGGAGGAATTGCAGCTCTTAATCCAGAGCATCCGCGATTGTGAGCAAGAGTCCTTCCCCGATAAGGAAATATCTATCTGGATTGAAGCCCCGGAGTTATCTACGCAAGAGTGTGAACAAATCCTTCTGCCAGCGGCACCTATAATCTGACGGTAGCCACCTCCAAGGAGACCACCGCCGTCACATCAGCCGACTACACTATAACGGTGCCAGATATTCCGGGGCTTCCCGGCGTGGCTAGTGTCTATAATCCCGCCGGTATACTGATGGCCCAGAAGAATGATCTTTCTGATGCTGTAGCCGCAGCCGGTGTTGACTACACCATATATGTTGGCCCGGGCACATATACAGATGTCATCGATATTAGCTATGCAGGGCTGACCTTTGTCTCCACGGCTGGTGCCGCGACCACCATTATTGATGCTACGGGTTTGACTGGTTATGCTATCACCGTCTCTGCCGCTGATGTCACCGTTGACGGCTTCACCGTTGTGCCTGCCAGTGTCGGTGCCATCACGGTAACGGGTGCCGATGCCATTGTACAAAACAACATAATCACCGCAGAGGCAGGCTGGCCCGAGGGCATACGCCTTGGGGGTACTGGAGCAACCGTATCGGGCAATGAACTTGATATATACAACACTATGATGGTGATTGGCGCTACGGACTGCACCCTATCGGACAACACATTCGGCGCCGGCATCAATGTTCAGGATAGTACTGGTATCGACATTATCGGCAACGACCTCACCGGTAGTGAGTTCACCGGCATTGTCTTCGAAGTTACTGCTAGTACTAACATCCTGATTGAGGGCAATACCATTTCCCAGACTACAGATGCTGAGGGCACAGGTATCCGCTTCAAACCCGTCACCGGTACCCACGACGGGATTAAAATCATAGGTAACGACATAACCGATAACGAAGGTGAGGCCATTCAAATAGACAGCACGGTCTTACTTACCAATCTTGTCATCAAGTTCAACACCATCACTGGCAACAACACCGAGACCGGGGACCACGCCATACAGAACGACACCACTACAGATGTTGATGCCACCTTTAACTGGTGGGGGACTGATGTTGCCGCTGATATTGCCGACATGGTCTCAGATGGTGTTACCTACGACCCCTTCCTGACTGACACCGCCGACGCTGTTTTCTCAGCCAGTGATGTCGCCGTTGGTGCAAAATCCATAGCCAAGGACACTGCTGGCGTAGCAGTATCAGTAGCCACAACAGCCGTCACAGTTGATACTATCGCTGTCGCCAAATACATAGCTAACCCACAGGAAGCCATTGCTAACGCGATAGCCTTCTTCGATGTCTATGTAGCTGGAACTGGAATCTGGGGTGCCGATGACAAAGCCACCATCAAGTTCTACGCTGGAGATGCGAACACCGAGGTCTATATCTGGAGCGCCGATACTCTAACTTGGGGTGAGGTAACGCCTGTTGACTTCAGCGCCTACGGTGGCTATGTATATGTCACTGTTGACCCTGCTATGCTAGCAGGGACTCCGTTTGCCCTGATTGGAGGAGCAGCAGCAGCAATCGACGCACCAGGCCTCTTAGCTCCAAAAACCGGTGATGATGATGTCTCCCTCACGCCTATATTTGCCTGGGAGGTAGTCACTGACGCTGAAGGCTATTGCTTCGAGCTGGCTGATAATGTGAATTTTGTGTCTCCGATGGTCAAGCTGGATGGTGAGCTGGGTCGCCTATTTGTTACCGCTTACGCCTATGTAGGAGAACTCGAATACTCTACTGCCTACTACTGGAGGGTGAAGGCAGTGAGCGGCTCGTTTAACCCCTGGATACAATGGACGCAGGTGGAACACTTCGATGTGGAGAGCACATGGAGCACAGGTGTCTTTATCACTATAGATGAGCCAGAAGAAGAGCTACCACCGATAGTGGTAGAAGAGGCTCCACCAGTGATAATAGAACCAATAGTGGAAGTGATAACTCCAGCAGCAACAGAGGTAACTCCAGGTTGGATCTATGTCATAATCGGTGTTGGTGGCGTGCTGGTTATTGCTTTACTTGTCCTGATAGTCAGAACCAGACGAGTAGCCTGATTCTAGCTTGATGGATAACACCTCAGATACTCCGAGAGCCCCCCGAAATTCGGGGGGCTCTTCTTTGTAGGAAACTTTCAGCCCAAAAAATAATTGTTAGTAATTGTTGACCAAAGGGTGCTTTTCTTATTACTCCGGGGCAAACTAGCTTACTTAGGAGCTTCTTCATGAATCAAGCCGTTGCGTATGGCTATGGCCGTAGCTTGGGCTCTATCATTGGCGTTTAACTTGCGCAGGATGGAGCTAACATGATTCTTAATTGTCTGCTCACTGATTTGTAGAATTTGGGCAATTTGCTTATTTGAGTTGCCGTCAGCAATGTAGTTTAGCACCTGTATCTCCCTGAGGGTAAGCGGGCTAATTACGGACTCTATAGCTTTGCCCGTGGTGACCATGCTCTGAAACTGCCTTAACACAGTCTCAGCCGCCTTGGGCCTGGCTAGAAGGCTCTCACTTATCGGATATTCACTACCGAAGACCTTTCTTATCGTCTGAGCCAGGTCTTCGGGGGTGGTGTTCTTACTCAGGTAAGCTACCGCACCGACCTTGACGACCTCAAACAGTTCCTCGTCGTTTGGTCTGGCCGTGTCCTTCTGCCTTAGTCCTTTCTCCAGCCTGGCTTTTCTGATATACTGACTAAAGGTAGACGATGGATATAGGGATGTGCTGAATGACAACACAAGTGGCTTCACAAACTTATCTTGATGATTCTTCTGGATTGCGGTTGCACGGTCAAGCGGGTAGAATCTAGTGGAGGTGATTCCTTGCCATTTGCTGTATTCCTTGACATACTCGGTAGCAGTCATTACTTCACTACTCTTCCGGATGACTACGACTTTGCAGACGAAGCGGCAGATTGTGTCGGCTACCATTATGCTCGCCTGGAGTTCCACGATGCAATTAGGATCGCGACTGCAATAGCTACCCAAGGCCTTGTGTTTAGAGCGTCTTTTTCTGATTGTGCCTATCTGATATATGATGACCCTAAAGGCATTTTACTCGCTACGGCTATTGCCATGCGACACTTTTATCACAGAGTCCCAGTGCGCGGTGGTATCGGTTATGGTAACTTTGGCATGGGGAGGACTGTGCATGAATCCGATGGCAAAAGTTCATCTACCGAAGCATCATTATTCGGGTCTGCGCTTGTGAGAGCTTTCGAAGCCGAACATTGCGGACTTAAAGGTATGCGGGTGTTCGTGCATTCTGGCGCTGCCCCACAACTTGCTGCAACTCACAAAGGAATCACGGTGTATTCTGAGCTCGACTATGCTGAGATTGAGGAGGGTGAACGTCCTCAAACTTTGGGAGGCACCGTAATAGAGTTGCAGGGAGAATCTGCTCCGAATGTTCGGCATGAACTATGTTTTATTGGCCATGAAGGAATTGACAGGTATCTGAGAGGTCTTGAGAAGCTCAAACTTGCGTTTCCGCTGGGCGAATCAGACTCCGCTCATTATGACCAGACTAGGATTGCCCTGCACCGATTCCAGTCACTTCGAGCTTTGTAATAGTCTCATAGAGTCAACCTTTTTAAATCTGGCTTTTCTGATATACTCACCGAAGGTAGACTATGGATAGCGGGATGTGCTGAATGATAGCACAAGTGGTTTCACAAATTGTTCCAGCAAGTGGTTGTGTATTGCCACTACATGGTTGCCCGCTAGTATGTTATAATCTACCCAGGCTACAGGGAAAACGGGATGGAAGCTACGTTACTCTGTAACACACATCCCCATGTTTGTCCAGTGGTGAGTACGCACGAATCAGAGCTTATCACGCTTGAATCAAGGTAACCTTTGATGTCTGCACCTTCAGGAGTGGCTTTAACTTTCAAGTCCAAATAGGTGTAGGCATCTTTTTTATCCTGATTAGTGCAGTTGTCTAGGTCAGGCGCAATTCTAGCACTCAGCGCTGGCGATTTCTTCTTTTAGCCCCCCATTCATGTTATAATAATATTCAGGGGGAAAATATGTTAGTAATTATAGGCGCTTTAATAGGTATCTTGATTGTGGTTGCAACACCTTGGTCAGATATAGTGATACAGCCAATCAACAGCGTATTGACTGACCCCTCTATCATTAGTAACCCAGGATTAGCATCTATGATAAGTGCTTTAGGAATAATCGCTGCTTACTTGTTCCCTCCCCTCTTTGGCGCAGCGGGGGGATTCTTTGTCGATAATTCGGGATAGTTAATTACGCTCTAATATACGCATGAAAGGGCAAACATCTCGATGTTTGTGCAATAGGCTGGCTCTTGGCGAATTCCGTTATGTCTAGCTATTTGTAATGTGCCAAATTGGGTGGCATCAGCTCTTCATGTTGACAAACTGCAATGTGGGCAGGTCAACTTCGTGTATAATATGTTATTAAATCATTTCGCATCTTTCGTTGAAGGAGGCTAGAAGATATGTCCAGTCAATTGAATCTAGTTAAAGAAGCCCAAAAATTGCCCTATGGTATGAAGAAACAATATCTACTTAAACAGAAAGAAACTGATATACATAAACTACTTCTAGCTATGATAGATAGACTTGGTGATAGATACTCGGCTGAGATTACCCACGGCCGAGACGAACACGGGAGAGACTTAGTTGTCAAAGAAAGAGATCAACTAGGAGACCAATATATTGGTGTAATAGTCAAGATAGGAAATAGGAATGGGGAGTTAACAGGTAAAACTGCAGGGGAAATTGATGAAGTCATTTCGCATGCTAAGCAGGCTATCTCTCACCCCTGTATACTGCGCGAGCTTGAAGCAGGGGCAGTAAAGATTAATCAATTGTGGATTTTCTTCATAGGTAGGTTAACCGATAGTGCTAGTAATAGAATTGAAGTAGAATTGAAAGATGCCTCAAAAAGAATATTTGCATTAGAACAAACTATAAGCTTATTCACTGACCACTATCCTGAAATATTCTTTGATCCCGTACTGGCAGAATTTGTTGAGGCCAATCTAAATAAACTAGAGAATATAGCTTTAACCACAGATAGACATAAATTATTAAAGACCAAATATGTTAATCCTTGGGTTTCAAAGTGGGAAAGCGCTGGTGACATCACTGAGGCTTTAAGCACTGTGATATATTCTAAAAAAATGCCATTCCAAAAGCTTACTGATGTCGTATCATCAGGTGGAAGAATAATATTAACTGGCGATCCTGGTGTAGGTAAGACTACAGCACTAGTCAAGATTGCCTCAGATATGCTGCAAAATAATTTTATGCTTAAATCTAAACATCCAACACAACGCACTCTTAAAGTACCAATATTAATTAAGGCAGGAGAAGCAATAGGAAAAACACCGGATGAAATATACGCAGAATTTATGACAGTCCCTGAATTGCAGTCTCAATTATCAATAAGCACACTATTTATTGACGGGCTAGATGAGATAAATATTGGTAAACGAGATGAATGTTTAAAAAACGCTACGCGATTTGCAGATAAATTCAACTGCGGTTTAGTAATATCCTGTAGAAAAATACCTATGATTATGAATGTATTAAGTCCCTTTAGCAGATACGAATTACTGCCTCTTGACTATAACCAGGCAATAACTCTTGTGCAACAATCTGTTAAAGATAAGCGGTTAATGGAGATTCTGAAAGATGGAATACTTCACGGCGAATTAAAGATGAAATTAACCCCTTTAGCCATTGAGTTACTTATAGAAGTCGCCACTGTTGAAAGAGAAGTGCCAGCATCCCTCGCTGAAATATTTGAACGATTTACAGATATGAGTTGTGGAAAGTATGACAAAGGCAGAGGAATAGAATCAGTATTCGAGCATCATATTAAGAAGAGATTTCTAGCAGAGCTGGCTTGGGATGAGTATTATCTAAAAGATAGGTTAGAGATTCCAAGAGAAACTTTAGATCTATTTATCAAGAATTATGGAGAAAAATACAGTTGGGACCAGCCCACTTTTAAGCAGTTCATAGCAGAAATACAACGTTCGGGTTTGTTGAGAGTTGACGATAATGTGAGTTTTTGGCATCGATCGTTTCTCGATTTCTTTGTTGCGTATAGAATATCAGAAAGAAGAACCGAATATACGACATTGAGTGAGGATATAGCAAATATCTATTTTAACGATCTCTGGACAGACGTGGCATTCTACTATATTGGCATTCAAAGAGTAATAAGCGCTGAAATTATGAACAGTATTGCGGAATACCCGTTAGATGACTACGATAGCTGCATATATAAAGTACTTATTGGGCGCTTACTTCAAGCAGGGTGGCATACAACTTCTAAAGGGAAAATAAAAGCAATTAAGATAGGTTTACAGAATATTACACACGTCAGGGATTATGTGGATAAGTTATTATCAACAGAAGAGACTAGATTGCCCGTTATATTTTCTGATTTCTTTTATATGCATATAAGCGAATATTCATTTGGTAGTAGGACATTGCTTGTTGAGACCAATGCTGTCTGCGATAACTTAATAAATGATTGTGATTTTACCTCATTAAGAAGTTGCGTTCTTCTCCTTTGGGCTCAGCGCTCAAGGTTGACGCAGGTTGAAAAAAATAAAAGAATTGGAAATTTACTAGAAACGCTTGTTGAGCTGGAAAAAGAAGGTAGATTATTAGTACGTGATAAGTTCGTTAACCTTTTTATGCTAGAACAAATTGAGACAGAAAATAAAAAAGTCTTAAGAAGCATCAGACGTAAAATTAGTCGCACTAAAAAGCTATATCCAGCTGATATGCAGAGGCTCTTACCTCCACCAAAAACTAGGGTTAGTTTAAGTTTTAAGCGTACAATTCGTCGGGGAAAGTAGACTTACCTTTCTCTTTGAAGGTTATCCAATACCGCACACCATAGCGTTAATTATTTGTACAGCAAAAGCCAGTATATTATGACTAACCATCGGGGTTTATCTTCTGAAGTTCAGGATATTTTTTAAGTAACATTATTCTCTATTCACTATTGTAGTACAGATATCTGGACATATAGAATTGAAAACTTATTGTTATCTCTTATTTCACAGATATGACGAATGGTAATTCATGTTTAACATTGCGTCTACTATACCGCGCCAGTAGTTATTCTGAGGTTAAAAGGTATTAAATAGCTATACGCATCGCCGGACAAACATCCCGATGTTTGCCAGAACGTAACAAGAAAGTATTTTGTTAAATCTGTAGAATACAAGTGGTAACTACTTGAAATTCTTGCTGAAAAACAATAAAATCAGGGTGTCGGTTGACCTAGTGTCTTGACACCATGATTATCTTCAAATCTCCCCGGCAGGGAAGGTCTTCCAGCCTTGGTAGGCCGTACAGGTCTCGAACCTGTGACACCCTGATTAAAAGTCAGGCTGTTATTTCCCCGATTTTCAAAGTATTCTTGTAGCCGGGAATAGGCCCAAAATCTATTCAATTTTTAACGAATCAGGTTGACATCTCTCAAATTAATCCTCAGAATTAACTAAAAGCCATCTTGTTGTCTCATTTGAGGTTCAGACGATGATTTTGGAAGCCGATTTTTACGGCCGAGTGGGACTAATTTTCTTTTGCAGTATTATAAATTTTGAACTAGCTTAACGTGTGGCTTAGCTTCTAGCATTCCACCACGTCTGAAACGAAACGACCTTGGAGTCAGAACTGGGATCAATGGATAAACAACAAATTGGTAACTCTCACTATAGTACAGTGTTAATGATAATTTGGATTAGATGAAGCTGGCACCAGGCTATTTGGCCAGACCACGCGGATACTGATCCATGAGAAATGACCACTTGCGCAAACCTAGCTCTTTTCTGCTGGCAGCATAGCGATCCAAAAGTATCAAACGCAAATCCCAACCTATGTCGTCGAGAACCCACCACAAGTTAACAATTATCGATAGTTTGCGTATCGTCAGTCTATGTGAATCCTCCACTTCATAAAGGGTGATTTCGCGCCCTTCGCTGTCGACCTTAAATGCATCCGGTGTGAAGCCCAACGTTTGAGTTCTACCTTGCCTGAACACCATATTTAGAGGTGTATTGTCCTTAAATATTTTACGCAACTCACGCGGAAACCCATATTTATGGATACTAGGGTCTTCTTTTCTTAATAAATAGACTACCAATTTGCTAAAGGTTAGTGATATTTCATTATCTGTATCTTTTTTCATGGATATAGTATCCATTGGTAAGTATTCTACACCGATGTAATTACCGGGCGATATATCTTTGAGGGCTAACGATTCAATATCTTGCGTTATTATAGCACGATATACCTAAATTCTCTCCCATTGTCATTGCAAAATATCTGAGTGATTGGTCTATTCTATAATAAGTAACATTTCATCGGTTTGTTCAATTAGCATAAAGTACGTGGTATCCGTGGCTAGCGCAGCTACCTCTTTATAATGAGATAGAGAGAAATGTCGCATCCTAATTAATGTATTTACCTAGAGATTTGTCGCTCCCACAGATACAAGCTGATTGCCGCTTGTCGTAAACGGTGTGATATTTTTGGCTATGGAACAGGGAGGGGAGGAAATTGTTATCATAGTTCTACGAGCGCTGAGCGCTCCGGTATACTTTCAGTAGAGAAGGTTACCCCCAGGTGTGTAATCCTCTAGTCGGAATGTCTCACGACACCTCTTTGCCCCAGTAGCTGAATGGGATCAACATAATCAGCACCGCTGCTCGGCAGGTATGCCCAGCCGGACCTGGTTGACCTAGTGAACCTCTTTATAGGCTGGGGATTAGAAATCCAAAAGCAAAAATGGCTTGATAGTGTTGGCTATCGATAGAGGCATAAAGCCATTGCTTTATGGGCTGATGGTATTAGAAGCAGACTCGTCAGTGGCAAAAGAGATACCCCCTATTGGTAGCTAATCTGGGGGTAACTGTTGAGTCAAACAAAGCTAGTGGATTTGACCCAACCTTGAGTTGACCTTGAGTCAAACAAAGCTGGAGGGTTTGACGCAACCTTGAGTTAACCTTGACTTGAATAAAGCTGGAAAATGGAGGTAAGGGAAAATGGGAGAATTCCAATGTCCGGTACCAGGCTGCGAGCATGAACGTTTTCAAACTTTGACGGCACTAAAAAGCCATTTGAGAAGCAAGCACCCGGATTCGGTACCAAAAGCGGAAACAAGAGGTCCCCATTGTTGAGGAGGACTTCACCACTGCTGAACTAGTTAGGGATAAGCGTATGGATATAATGAGGAAGGCCAGCTATGGTGCATACGACAAACTAGTCTTGAGATGGTTGAGGGTTATAGCGACATCCTTCTAACGGCTGCAATCTCCTTCGTCGCACTACGAGGAAGGTGCTGATGAAATAGAGGTAAGTATCGCATTTTTTAGCAGTAAACGCAAAGCCATCTTGTGTGAGCTGGATGGGATGTTGGCAGTGTAAGACTCACTATGCTTTTCAAAATACTGTTTTGTAAAGAGACTCCTTTGTTGCTATCAGATTGTTTAGCGAAACTCCGGGTGTCTTACTGCCACCGGGTCTTGCCACGCCTCCACCTCAGCTTTGCCCTTATCAGTTAGTCTGTAGAAC
>JAUWYE010000066.1 GCA_030615965.1 Dehalococcoidia bacterium
TTCTGGCAGGCTCTGGCTCTCTTTCTGGCAGTCTTCTCTGCTTTCTTTTTGTCAGGGTAGAGTTTATACCTTCGTATCACCCTCTCAATTTTCCAGGTAGAGATCCCCTCGGAATATTCTTTCTCATAGAGAACCTCTAGCTTCTTCTTGCCGTAGTAAGGATATCTATTTCTTAAGCGCCTTATCCTCTCTTCCTGGATAAGGGTCACCTCCCAGTTCCTTTTATGGCGAGGAGCTTTAGATTGGTCAGCCAGGCTCTGGACATTGTATTTGGAGTCCTTAAAGCGCC
The DNA here is from genome assembly GCA_030615965.1 of Dehalococcoidia bacterium. Classification (GTDB taxonomy): domain Bacteria; phylum Chloroflexota; class Dehalococcoidia; order GIF9; family AB-539-J10; genus RBG-13-51-36. The sequence continues at coordinate 290 of JAUWYE010000066.1, forward strand.
TGGACCATTTGTGAAAGGTCTGCCACTCCCCTCCAGCACTCACACCTATCCCGACAAGTCGGGACAATGGGCTTTCTCCGATGAAATCGGAGTAAAAGCTGGCTGGCTTTCTCATCTCGGTAACTCCTCACGGTAATCCCGATTATATCGGGATAAACATACCATGAGTGTTACCCATGTATCTCAGCCTCCGCATTAGCCGATTTAAATCATCTAATATGTAACCGAATTTGGTTAGGATGTAGCTCGGTTATTACTTTTAGAGGAGGTGATACCAGACTACATGGCAAGGATGGATATACACTAAAGGAATGAGCATCTCAAGGTATTAAGAGAAATCTACCTGAAAGCCAGAACTAGGAAGGAGAAGGTGCAGCTTCTAGACGAATAATATTGTAATACTGGGCAACCAAGAAAGCACATGATTTGAAAGATACACAAAGCAGTTCTTAAACCGAAGAAAAGGAAGGAGCTATATGACGGCCAGGTCAAAACTGCCTTAGCTAAAATATTGAGTTCATCAACTAGATCTTGTACAAGTGCCATCAGAGAGAAGGGATTCGGATTCACCAGGTCAAGGAGCCTTCTTATCTGGCAAAACTAAAGCCCCAGCCCAATGGCTATCACTTCCCTGTGCAAGTCAGTATCGCCGGCAGCAAACTCTGCCGCCTTGACACGACGGTAATAGAGACCAATATCATGGTCCATGGTATATCCGATAGCCCCATGAGCAGCAATGGCTTCAATGCAAATTCGCTGGTAAGCTTCATTGGCTTTAGCTTTGGCTGCGGAAATCTGCCAAGGCAATGGTGAACCAACGCTTATTCCCCACGCTGCCTGATAAAGTAAATACTGAACCGCCTCCATATCAATTAACATGTCAGCTAGTTTGTGCTGCACAGCTTGAAAAGAGCCAATCGGCCGGTCAAACTGAATCCGTTCCTTGGCATAGCTGTTGGTCATGTCCAAAACAGCCTGACACGCTCCGGACATCTCGGCACACTTCAGCACAGCAGCCCGCTGTAATATAAAGTCCGCTATATCCCAGCCACTGCCTATCTTGCCCAGGATATTATCTTTTGGCACCGCTACCCTATCAAAACTAACTTTGAACTGCCTGTCACCGCCTATAGTCGGAATCGCCTCCATCTTCACATTTGGTTCTCTGGCATCCACCATAAACAGTGTGATTCCGTCCTCGGGTCTTTCACTCTCTCCGGTCCTGCCTACTACCAGGATATAATCAGCGACATGGGCATCAGTAACAAAGAGCTTGTACCCCTGGAGAACATAATTTGTCCCCTCCAATACAGCACGAAGTTTTACCTCAGAAGCTTTATATCTGCCTGACGACTCGGCTAAAGCGAAAGCCCAGATAGCCTCGCCCTTAGCTATTTGCGGTAGAAACTTAGTTTTTTGCTCACTGCTTCCATATTCAAGTAAAGGCAGAGCACAAATGGCGATGGTGGAGAAGAAAGGACCGGGCAGGATATTCCTTCCCATCTCCTCCATCAAGATAACCAGGTCCATAAAGCTGACACCAATGCCGCCATATTCTTCCGGAAAGATGAGCCCCATCCAGCCCAGTTCTGCCATATTGTGCCACATCTGCGGGTCATAGCCTCTTTCATCCTTAGCCATCTCCCTGACCTTAGCTTTGGGACATTCCTTTGCCAGAAAATCTCTGGCTAAAATCCGCAGCATGTCCTGTTCTTCTGTAAAACTGAAGTCCATGATAACCCCTTTAAAAAGCCTACCTTTTTATCACCCTGAACATAGTGGAGAGTTTAGATTCTTCTCTCTACTCACAACAACAGGGATATGTTATTAAGCAAACTCTAAAAAACTTCAATATGATTTGGGTAATCCCAGTCTAAATTGCGCAATAATGCTTTTTTCGATTTCAGCAGTGCCCGCCGCGATTGCCTGACCGGGAAATCCCAGATACGCACCCTGTATGGTGCCGTTGAGTTTAGCCCATTCGGAATCCGGGTCAACCTGAGAATATATTCCTAAAAGCTCCGCCCCAGTAATAGCCACCCTTTTCATCACCTCATCACTCATTATCTTGTTCCTTGAAGACTCATAGACAGGAATTTGACCTTGACTTATCCGCCAGGCGATCTGAAAGGCGAACATCTTCAGCACTTCCAGATCGATAGCCAGATCAGCTAGCTTGGCACGAATCACAGGATTTTGAGACAACGGCTGGCCTTCATGCTCGGTTTGACCAGCATACTTGACTAGCTCTTCTAACACCCTTTTAAAACCACCGTAGATGGTAGGCGCTAGGCTGCGCCGCTCAAAAGCCAGTGACTGCATAAGATAATACCAGCCTTTATTTTCCTCTCCAACCAAGTTGGAAACTGGCACTCTCACATTATCGAAAAATACTTCATTAAAGTGATGCCGTCCATAATAGTTCAAAATAGGATTAACTGTAACACCTGGGCTCTTCATGTCCACAATAAAGATACTGATTCCCTGATGTTTCTTAGCGACATTGGGGTCTGTTCTGACAGCCAGCCAGCACCATCTTGCCCGGTGAGCAGCACTCGTCCACACCTTTTGCCCATTTATAATATAGTCATCTCCATCTCTCACCGCCCGTGTCTGAAGATTGGCAAAGTCTGAGCCAGCATTTGGTTCACTATAACCCGTGCACCAGATACCATCTTTTTCACCTGAGGCAATTAACGGCAAATATTTTTCTCTTTGCTCTTCGGTACCGAACATCATCAGGCAGGGTCCTACCCATTGTGTTCCGCTTATGCCCATCCATGCCCCCGGTATATCCCAGTAAGCTATCTCCATTTCGTATACTGTTTGCTCCCGGAGAGAGGCACCACGTCCACCATATTCCTCTGGCCAGCTCATAACGAGCCAACCCCTTTGTGCCAGTTTTCTGGACATGGATATTTCGAACTCAAAATCTCTGTACTCCCCATCAATTAAGGTATTTCGCGCCAAATCCGGAGGTAACTCGGCTTCGGCAAACTTGCGAATTTCTTCCTTCAAGGCTAGTTCTTTTTCGCCCAGTCTAAAGTCCATTCTTACCTTCCCAGAAATTAATTGTCCAAGGTGTAGCGCCTTTGCCCTTATTACACTGCAAGCGATGATTCAAACAACAAAGCACCCTGCCCAGCCAGACAGACCAAATTGTGGTGATAACTGTTACTGTCCAGACTTTCACACAACCAGTTAAAGCACCGATTTCCAAATACGTGACTACAAATTGAGCCCCGATGATAGCACACAGCAAGCCATTACTTTGGTTGAGGCGGGTCTGGATTTACCAATTCCTTAGTCATCGTTACTGGCATGAACATGAATAGCTCATTGATTGTCCATGCGCCAGCTTTAACCAGTTGCTTTTCCAATACCGGCTCTGAATAGAGCCCAATTCGGCCTGTTTCTACATAAAATGTCCGCCCATTGACATTAGCAGCGTCATCAGAAGCGAGCCATACCACCAGAGGAGCAATATCTTCAGGCTTCATTTGCTCAAACCTAACCATAGCTTCTGGCCGAGCTTTCCTCATTTCGTCGCTGATGGTAAGCCGGGTCCCGGCGTTAGGCCGAATACAATTACACGTCACACCATACCGACCCATATCCCGCGCCACTTTTCTTGTTAACCCAACAATTCCCTCCTTAGCTGCACCGTAATTAGCCTGCCCATAAGTAGTAGCATTGAGACCTGCTACAGATGAGGTATTTATTATTCGTCCATACCTCTGCTGGTGAAAGAAAGTACACGCTGGTTTGATGGTGTAGAAATGACCATAGAGGTGCACTTTGAGCACTAAATCCCAGTCTTCCTCGCTAATGTTGAACACCATTCTGTCACGTAGAATCCCGGCATTGTTGACCAGTATATCAAGCTTACCAAAGTTATCCATGGCAGTCTTTACAATATTCTCGCCGCCCTGCATAGTGGCCACTGAGTCATAGTTGGCAACTGCCTCTCCACCCAGTTTTTTAATCTCTGCCACTACCCCATCCACTGGTGAACTTGCTGCCCCAGAACCGTCAACAGCACCCCCCAGATCGTTTACCACTACTTTAGCCCCTTCCGATGCTAAAGCCAGGGCTTCTCCTCGGCCAATGCCTCGTCCGGCACCAGTAACTATAGCTACTTTACCTTCGAGCCTCTTCGCCATCATCAAACTCCTTATATGTTCTTTTAAAATTCCCAAATGGCAGACAGCTTGTATCCAATAAATCTCTGGTTATAACGGAGTTAAACACTTAGGCTTACATATACATTCCAGAAGAAACGTTCAGCACCTGTCCCGTAATAAAAGCAGCGTCATCTGAAGCCAGGAATAGAACGGGCTTAGCAGCATCTTCAGGCGTCATCGGTTTAACTTGAAAGAGAATCATATCCCTTACTTTCTTTGGTATACCTACTGCTTCTCCAGCTACCTCTTCCTGCTGCGTCTCTTTTTCCCTGGTCAACCGCGTATCTACAAAGCCATAGGCAATGACATTGCAGGTAATACCAAATCGTCCCCATTCCCTGGCTACAGTTTTGGTCAGCCCGATAAGACCTGACTTAGCAGCAGAGTAGTTAATCTGGCCGATGTTTCCCATCAGTCCAGCTACGGAGGCCACATTAATTATTTTGCCATTGTGTCCTGTCTTCAGCATATATTTTGAAGCTGCTCTAATACAGTTAAAGGTCCCCTTGAGACTAATATCAACACATATGTCCCACTGAGCATCTGTCATTTTATGTATTAAAGCATCTCTGGTAAGCCCGGCATTATTGACCAAAATATCTATTTTGCCGAATTTCTCCACTGCCTTGTCCATGACTTTCTGACAATCTTCGAGCTTCGTCACATCGCCAGCACAAGCATCAGCTTTTCCCCCAGCAGCTTTTATATCCTTGACTACCTCCATAAGCGGCGCTTCATCAATATCACTCACAAAAACAGCAGCACCTTCTTTGGCAAACAACAAAGCATCAGCTCTGCCTATGCCCCGCGCCGCCCCTGTGATAACCGCAATTTTTCCATCTAGTTTCCCCATTTTTACCTCCTTGAACTTTGTTCTCCTGAAAACACGGGCTCGATTCAGTATTTCCAGAAAACTGCTTCTAAATAGCTATCAAAACCAATACTCTCGCTTATTTCCTTTTTCGTGTGGGTAAGGCAACCAGGGCTGAGCCAGGCGTTGTCTTTTCTCCCTTTCCATTCTCCACCCAAATCTCGCACTCAACAAGGTGCTCACTGCCCTCCTCATATTTCTTGGTCACCTTGCCTTTACACCACCAAGTTTCGCCATCATGAGGCTCTTCTCTCGTCTTCATTCTCCGGGGATAATCCATACCACGGTATTGGCAGGACAATTTCTTGAGTTTCCCCTGCTCTCCAATCCAATCAGTCATCAATTGTCCTAACCAGGCACGCTTAAGCGCGCCGTGTACAATGGGGGCACCTACGCCCATAGCTTTAGCGAACTCACCATCATAATGCAAAGGGTTAAAATCTCCCGATGCCCCCGCCCATTGGACTAACATGCGAGTTGTAGCAATCTTAGCCAATGGTATTATCTCAGTGCCTACTTCAACGTCCTCATAATAAACTTTTTTAGCCATCTTTCCCCCAAAAAATAAAGTAGCTAAAACAGACTAAAACTGGATTAATGTCGACCAGCTTTTGAGCGCCACATCGCCCTTTTGGTTCACAAAAGTAATCTCTACTGTGGTGAACATGGTCTTGCCCAGTCTGGTTTCGCGCTCGGTTATGTTGGCAATTTTAGTTGTGGCAGTTAATACATCGCCAGCGCCAACAGGTTCAATAAATTCGAATTCGACACCCCCGTCGAGAAGCCTCGGAGGCGCTCCACCCTTTACTAGAAACTCGAACAGTTTGTCCGTAGGGCGTCCAGCCTTGACTGGCCAACCGGTGAAACCGGGAGGAGCCAATAGCCGACCATATTTGGTTTTACTGGCAAAATCCGGGTCATTGTACAGGGGGTTGGAGTCACCTATGGCCTGGGCATACCTCTGGATTGCTCCTTCCTCGACCTTGAAAACGATAGTCTCTAAAGTTACACCTATCAATTTCCGCAGCTCATCAGTAATCAGACTACCTTCAGCCATAGCTAGTCTCTTAGATTTGGTTTCTTTTACAATCCTATAATAGCAATACTAACGATGTTCATGGGTGGAAAACCGCCTAAATTGTGGGTTAGCCCTAATTTGGGATTCTTGAGCTGCCGTTCTGGTAGCTGGGCTTTGCCTTGCAATTGTTTGTACATCTCGTATAGCATCCTGAGACCAGAGGCCCCAATAGGATGCCCGAAGCACTTCAATCCACCATCGGGCTGAATAGGCTGCGGGCCATCAAGATTAAAACGGCCGGCCTCGATGTCTTCCTTAACTTTTCCCCTGGGGCTGAATTGCAAATCCTCCATGGTCACTGCCTCAGTTATGGAGAAACAATCGTGCACCTCAGCCATACTTATCTCTTCACGTGGATTCTTTACCCCCGCCTCTTTGTAAGCTAGCATGCCAGCGCGGTAGCCGGTCTCAACATGAGCTCCATCCCATTTAGTATACATTAATTCCTCGCCCGAACTTAAAGCGACTTGCAGTGCCTTAACATGTATGGGGTCTGGCCGAAACTTTTTGGCCATGTCAGCTCTGGTTACGATTGCAGCCGCTGAACCATCACTGACTCCGCAGCAATCAAAAAGCCCCAATGGCCAGGCGATGATAGGCGCCTTTATTATCTGTTCCTCAGTCACTTCGCGGCGCAAATGCGCCTTCGGGTTCCGGGCTCCATTATAATGGCTTTTGGCTGACACTTTAGCCAGCATTCTCTTGCCTTCCTCCGGATTGAGGCCATATACAGCAAAGTATCTAGTCGCCATCATGGCAAATGCCCCAGGAGCGGTCAATTTGGGCATAATCAGGGCATTTTTTGTCCCCAAAAGACTAGGGCCACCTGGAAGCCCACCGTATCCCGTATCTTTGAGCTTTTCTACACCCAAAGCCAGGGCAATGTCATAAGCTCCTGAAGCTACGCCGTAGCAGGCACCCCTGAAGGCTTCTGTGGCAGTAGCACAAAAATTTTCCGTCCTGGTGACCGGAATAAAGGGCAGCTTCAATGTCAAAGACAAAGGTGTAGCCCCTTTTCCCACGCTTTGTTCCTCAAAATGCACGCCAAACCAGGCTGCATTGATGTCCTTTTTATCTATTCCGGCATCCTCCATACATTCCTTAAAAGCATCTACCATAAGGTCCTCTGCACTCTTATCCCATAGCTCCCCAAACTTAGTACAACCCATGCCTATAATAGCAACTTTATCCTTAATACCTTCTGCCATTTTTGCTCCCTCCGTAAATCTTATTATCTATTGCCGCAGTCAGGCACGTATAGGCGTTGCCTTCCATGAATAACCATGAACACCACTTGATTCATCAACATATCGTCTGCGGAAGGTCATCTCTAGCGGCATGCCTACTTTAACGGAATCCAGGTCACAATCCGTGAAATCAAACCAGAACCTACCGCCACCATCAAAATCTACCAGGCCATATACTGAAGGTGGGTCGATACTGGCAGCTAGATTATCACCGGTATAAGTAAATACGACGCCTTTCTTATCCGAAAAGCGATAATCTTCCATCTGGTCAATGGCTCCGCAATCAGGATTTACACATACTCTCTGATATGGATATTGCGGCGTGCCGCATTTTTTACACTTCGAGCCACAAAGAGACAAAATTACTTTCCGCTCCCTGAACAACGCCGACATCGGTGTCTTAATGCTTATCTCGCCACGCATACCTAGGTCCATCGGGGCTAGATTTCTGAAGGCAAGATATTTTTCATAGCTGGCAAGGTCTTTTTTCGAGTTCAGGTGTTTCTTCACCGCCCTTTTATTAGCCACACTTTTTATTTTTTCAGTAACCTGGAAAAATAGTGCGTCGCCGCCGTTTCCAAAGCTGGTAACCAGTACCTTATCACCTGGCTTGGCATCTTCCAACGCCGCTACCAACATCATTAAAGGTGAAGCTGACCCAGTATCACCGACTGTGCTAAGCAATGTATCCTGAAGCTGACCAGGGTCAGCACCTAACCGCTTGGCTATAGCTCCATGCCCTCGTGCATACAGACCTGGATACACTATCTTGGTAAAGTCTTTGATGTTCAAGTTGTATTTTTTCAATAGCCCAGAAATTACCTCCACGATAAATTGACTATAGCCAGAATCGCGAATGAATCTATCTTCCCAGGCATG
>JAUWYE010000049.1 GCA_030615965.1 Dehalococcoidia bacterium
CCGATGCTGCACAGGGCAAGGTGTCAAAAGTTGACTTAGCCACTCTTTAGGGTCAGCCGTGTTGTTTGAATTAGAATGGACTGACGAGGCAAAGGCGACCTATATCCACCTTAAGAGTAATGCATCCCAAAAGAAACGTTATAAGGCCGTTAAGAAGACCATAGGGTTGTTAGCTGAAAATCCCCGACACCAAAGCCTTCAAACTCACCCATATTTCAGTTTTAAAGGCCCCAAAGGGGAGAAGGTTTTTGAGGCATATGCAGAACAGAAAACACCAGCAGCATATAGAGTCTTTTGGTTTTATGGGCCTTCTAAGGGTAAAATCACGATTTTTGCAATTACCCCTCACCCATAATCACAGTTATCTGGATATACCTACTTATCCCACCTAGCCTGTGCTGCCTTCCTGGCTATTTCCACTCAATCCTCCGATAAAGCCTCAAGCTATCCTCAAACTTCACAAAATAAGCAGATTTCCATACCATGTCTAGTTAGATATTATCGTTGTTATCCCCGTCGATGTTTTTATTGCTATGGGTGGTCTGTTATATCTTTGATGTGTTGCTTCTATTCTCATCTTGCTCTCTTGGGATATATTCTATTTGGAGTTACCTTGGTGTATAATTGAATTATTGGAAAGCCAATTAAAAGAATCCTTTTTATCTAAGGAGGCGGAGTATGAAGATAATACTTAGTTCGAAGAGACACCATTACATGGCCAGAGTTAGCATCTTTTTGGTTACGGTAGCCTTAATTGTGGGGATGGTAGGCTGTGGTGGTGTTATTGAGTACGACCTCACTATCGCCAGCACTGCTGGAGGTAACGTCACCACGCCTGGAGAGGGAGTGTTTACCTATGACGAGGGAACAGTGGTCGACCTGGTGGCCGGGGCTGAGGAGGGCTACCGGTTTGGCGAGTGGGCCGGCGATGTGGGCACTATTGACGATGTCGAGGCTGCTACAACCACCATCACCATGAATGACAACTACGAAATCACCGCCGAGTTTGTCAGGCAGTATGACCTCACCACCTCAAGCACGGGAGGAGGTTCGGTAACCACCCCTGGAGAGGCAGGACCCTATACCTATGACGAGGGAACAGTGGTCAACCTGGTGGCGACTCCAGGTGCTGGCTACCACTTTGTTAACTGGACTGGCGATGTGGGAACCATTGCCGATGTTAATGATGCCACCACCACCATCACCATGAGCGGCAACTACTCCATCACCGCCAACTTTCAATACATCCCCATGGTCGCCGCAGGCGACTTGCACACGGTGGGGCTTAAGTCCGACGGCACCGTGGTCGCCGTGGGACGGAACGCCACCGGGCAGTGCGGTGTCGGCGGCTGGACGGCTATCACCCAGGTCGCTGCAGGCTTGGCGCACACGGTGGGGGTTGAGGACGACGGCACCGTGGTCGCCGTGGGAAACAACAACCACGGGCAGTGCAATGTCAGCGGCTGGACGGGCATCACCCAGGTCGCCGCAGGCGTGGCGCACACGGTGGGGCTCGAGTCCGACGGCACCGCGGTCGCCGTGGGAAACAACGACCACGGGCAGTGCAATGTCAGCGGTTGGACGGACATCGTCCAGGTCGCTGCAGGCCACTTGTACACGGTGGGGCTTAAGTCCGACGGCACCGCGGTCGCCGTGGGATTGAACGACCACGGGCAGTGCAATGTCAGCGGCTGGACGGACATCGCCCAGATCGCTGCAGGCTTGGCGCACACGGTGGGGGTTGAGGACGACGGCACCGTGGTCGCCGTGGGATTGAACAACCACGGGCAGTGCAATGTCAGCGGCTGGACGGACATCGTCCAGGTCGCCGCAGGCAGGTTTCATACGGTGGGGCTTAGTTCCAACGGCACCGCGGTCGCCGTGGGATTGAACGACCACGGGCAGTGCAATGTCGGCGGCTGGACGGATATCACCCATGTCGCCGCAGGCTATTATCACACGGTGGGGCTTAAGTCCGACGGCACCGTGGTCGCCGTGGGCTGGAACAACGAGGGGCAGTGCAATGTCAGCGGCTGGATGCTTATCACCTAGTTCGCCGCAGGCAGGTATCACACGGTGGGGCTTAAGTCCGACGGCACCGCGGTCGCCGTGGGACACAACGTCTCTGGGCAGTGTGCTGTTGGCGGCTGGATGCTGAATTGAAATCTCCCTCGTATCTCTGCCCATAAGGTCGGAGGTATGGTTATATCGTCGTTGGCATTAGCACTGTGAATTTACTACTATGGGTGGTCTGTCCTATCTTTGATGTGTTGCTTCTATTCTCATCTTGTTCTCTTGGGATATATTCTATTTGACGCTTCCTGGGAGTATAATTGAATTATTGGAAGGCCAATGAAAAGAATCCTTCCTATTTGAGGATGCTGAATATGAAGATAATACTTAGTTTGAGGAGACATCATTACTTGACCAGAGTTAGTATCTTTGTGGTTACGCTAGCCTTAATTACCGGGATGGTAGGCTGTGGTAATGCTACTACTGTATATCACCTCATCATCATCGATACCGAAGGCGGTGAGGTGACCGAACCTGGAGAGGGAGCGTTTAGCTATGATAAGGGAACAGTGGTCAACTTGGTAGCCGAGGCTAATGAGGGCTGCCACTTTGTCAACTGGAGTGGCAATGTAGCCACCATTGCCAATGTCGAGGTCGCCACAACCACCATCACCATGAACGACAACTACTTTATCATCTACGCTATCTTTGGCCTGGAAATACGGGATTGGTATGATTTAGATGCCATCAGAGACAACCTAGTCGGCAACCACACTCTAATGAACGACCTTGATTCAACTACTCCCGGTTATGAGGAATTGGCGAGCCCGACAGCCAATCAGGGAAAGGGCTGGCAGCCGATTGGAACTTGGTCTCTTTCAGCATTTACTGGTAGTTTCGACGGTCAGGGATATGAGATAAGGGACCTGTTTATCAACCGCCCTAACAAAAGTCCTGTCGGGCTTTTTGGTTTTACCGGAGAGAGAGGGGTCATTAAAGATATCGGCTTGGTGAACGCCACTGTGACTGGCTATTATTATGTTGGCGGTCTGGTGGGATATAATAATGGCATTGTCACCGACTCCTATTCCACAGGAAACGTGAGTGGCATAGTAGGGATGGTTGGCGGTCTAATGGGAAAGAATACTGACACTGTGAGCAGTTCATATTCCACCGCCAGTGTGAGTGGCGTTGTGAACGTTGGCGGTCTGGTGGGAGATAATTGGGATGGCACGGTGAGCAACTCCTATTCCACCGGTAACGTGATTGGCTCTTCGTGTGTTGGCGGCCTGGTGGCATATAATAATAAGGGCACTGTCACCGACTCCTATTCCACCGGCAGCGTGATTGGCGACGAGGAAGTTAGCGGTCTGGTGGGACGGAATTATGATGGCACTGCGAGTAACTCCTTCTGGGATATCGAAACCAGCGGACAAGCTACTTCGGATGGCGGGACAGGCAAGACTACCGCCGAAATGAAGGACATCGCCACCTTCTCAGGGGCGGGGTGGAATATATACGCGGTAGCTCTCGGTTCGACTAACTCCACCTACACCTGGAATATCGTCAATGGAGTGATCTATCCCTTCCTGAGCTGGCAGTCTGTTTCTTAACACAGCTGGGGATTAGATAGTTAGGGCAGAACTGTAATACACCTGTATGGCCATTATTAAGCGCCAATGAAAGTCCTGATTTGCTGTATTCTAGGGTATAATAGAGTTAAGAGGTAGTGGAAGTGAAGAAGGCTATTGACACATCTTTTTAATTCATATAATCTCAAATCTTATATGATATCTTAAACACATAGGAGGTGCTTGAATGAAAACGGGGCTAGTGATTGTTTCTGTTGTAGCCGTGCTGCTCGCTGTTAGCACAGGTCTTGGCTATTGGATGCTTAGTGACACCAATGCAGAACTGGACAGTACCATGGCTGAGCTGACCGACACTGAGGCTGAGCTGACCGAGACCAAGACTGAGCTGACTAGCACGAAGGCCGAGCTGACCGAAATCGAAGAACTTTGCCCGCCTAGAGACTTCCAGGATAGGTCTGAACTGGTTAGTTGGAGAGAAGCAACTGGGATTGTTGGTCAGGGGCTTTCTTGGGTAGACCGCTGTCTAAAGCTACAGGAAATAGGTTTATCGGACGGGTACATACTATCCATAGATGTTGATGTGGATGACTATGGTGATATCTATGTAAGTCTCACCGCCATTGCTGGTGAAAATTTTTATATAGTATACCCCGACGAACTGGAGGTATACCTAATCGGCCTTGTGTACTAGGCAACACAGAAACGGTGTTTGGAAAGCTCTAGCACAGGCTAACTGCTGCCATCTATAACAGCGTTCCTGCAAGTGCCAAAATCACGATAACGATGTATACTGTGGCTGGTGAGTAACCCAGTTGAAATTCCTTCAGAGCAACTACAAAAATCTGGAGGTGGAAGATGAAGACAATGCGTAGTTTGGGAAAACACCATTACATGAAAAGAATTAGCATCTTTTTGATTACGGTAGCCTTAATTGCAGGGATGGTGGGTTGCGGTCTTACTTTTGTTCGGTATAGCTTGAGCATCTCGAGCACAGAAGGAGGCTCGGTAACTGAGCCCGGTGAGGGAGTGTTTCCTTTATATAGCGAAGGAAGGGTGGTCGACCTGGTGGCGACTCCAGATTCTGGCTACCGGTTTGACGAGTGGACAGGTGATGTGGGCACCATTGCCGATGTCGAGGATGCCACCACTACCATAACCATGCATGGCTCCTACGTAATCACCGCTAACTTTACCCTAGAGAAATAGAGGGAGACTCAAGCCTCCGATAGAGCCTCAAGCTATCCTGAAATTCAGTGAGTTGCTGCATTTGGGGGTGGTCGGATGTATAATTCAATTAGCCAAATTGGAGGGCGCATGAAACCGTTAGTAGTTTATTATTCTTTGACAGGTAAAACGAAGCTGGTAGCTCAAGTAATCGCCGAAGCCCTGAATGCCACGCTACTGGAGATTGAGGAGAGAAGGCCCATACCCATACCCTTCGTCTATTTGAGTGGCGGCTTCGCAGCTTTGACAAACAGGGGCAGTAAAATAAATCCCATAGATGTCGATTTAAAGCAATATGACACGATATTTATCGGTTCTCCAGTCTGGGGTTCCAGACCAGCACCGGCTATTAACTCATTTATATACAAGACAAATTTTGAAGGCCGGAGTATTATTCCATTCTTTACCATGGCTGGCGACAATTCAGAGAAAGCTTTGGCGAACATAACGGCTAAAATAGAGAGAAGCCAGGGCAAGGTAGCAGGCTCTTTTGCAATAACATCGTACAGAGTGTCTGACGAGCAAATCATAGCCAGGGCTAAGGAGGCTATAAAAAATTATTAAGGAGTCGCGTCATCTGTGCTAGCTAAACTGACATTTCTGGGTGCAGCGCGGAATGTCACAGGTTCCTGCTATCTCTTGGAGAGCCAAGATACCCGCGTGCTCATAGATTGCGGGATGTACCAGGAGCGGAAGCACCAAGGGAGAAACTGGCAGCCATTTCCATTTGACCCTCAGTCAATTGATGCTGTTTTTTTGACTCATGCCCATCTGGACCATTGTGGACTTTTACCTAAACTGGTACGTGAAGGTTACAAGGGCAAGATATACTGCACTCAGGCGACGGCTGAGATAGCCCAGATTATCCTCCTTGACGCCGCAAAGCTGCAGGAAGAAGACGCTATATTTAAAGCAGAACGCCATAAAAGGGAAGGGCGCTGTGGTCGTTTCCCTGAAATACCTCTTTATACTGTAGAAGATGCCGAAGCAGTTGAGCCGCATTTTTCCGCCGTAGAATATCTGAGTTGTGTCGGAATTAATGGCAATGTCGAAGGCTGTTATTATGAAGCGGGTCATGTACTCGGGGCTGCAACCATAAGTATAAATATCCAACAGGATGGCAAGAACCACAGGGTAATTTTTTCTGGTGATATTGGCGAACCTGACCGCCCCATAATAAATGACCCGGCTATTTTTGATGAGGCTGAATATATAGTTATAGAGTCAACTTATGGCGACCGTATTCACGAAGAACACGAGAGCATCGATATTCAAAAACAATTACGCGATTGCATCAACAGGACGGTAATCGCCAGGGGCAACATCATTATTCCCAGTTTCGCTTTGGAGCGGTCCCAGGAACTACTGTATCACCTGAACGAATTATTTTTACGTAAAGAAATTCCACCTTTAACTGTCTTTTTGGATAGTCCTATGGCAATACGGATTACCAAAGTATTTAAACACAACGCTGACCTCTTTGACAAAGAGATGATGCAACGTCTGCGCCAGGGTAATTCCTGTTTTAGTTTTGAAAACCTCAGAATGGTACAGAATGTGGAAGAGTCTAAGGCCATTAACAACGTAAAGGAAAGCAGTATCATCATAGCTGGTAGCGGTATGGTAACCGGTGGCCGTGTAAAGCACCATATTGTCAATAACATCAGAAGGGCAGCAAGCACAATATTATTTGTCGGCTATCAAGCGAAGGGAACGCCTGGCAGAATATTGCTGGATGGTGCCAAGAAAATCCGTCTCTTAGGGCAAATACATCCGGTGAAAGCACACATTGAAAAAATCGATGGGTTTTCTGCCCACGCCGACCGTGATGGATTACTAACCTGGCTATCTGACATTCGTGTCCCGCCGCGCTGTGTATTTGTCACTCACGGGGAAGGAAAAGCAGCTAATAGCTTTGCGAATGTCCTGAACGAGAGAACCGGGTGGACCACAAAAGTCCCCCGATACAAAGACACTGTGGAGCTCGTTTAAATAGATAAAGAAGGTTCAATTACCTGTATATAACATCTGTTATTTTGGTTAAGGGTTTAACTGTGAAAAATAGAAGTGACCGCGGCTGGATTTGAACCAGTGTCTAAAGCCTTATCAGAACCTGCAATGTGCCCCTGGGCGTTCCTGCTCAGGGGTATATTTTTTATTTCGCATACAGGTATAATGTGTGAATTTTAAGAGAATGTGCTTGGAGCACCAAAACCTGGCCGGGTTTCTGAGTGAAGAAAGAATTGCCAGCGCTATAGTATATAGGAGAGTAGCATAATCACGAAGGGTGCATGTACAATGAATTGGATAAGAACCAGCTTAAAGCGTAGGAGGAGTCCATGATAGATTACATGGTCATTTTTTTCAAATCTTTCTTTCAAAACCCCAGCGCCTTGGGGATTGGTCTGGCTATAGCCTTCGGTGCGGTCTGGCTGGTTACCGGCCGTCGCTAGTTAAGAAGCCCTGGCTCTGGGCGGTCCTCGTAAGCAGTGCCATTCTAACCCTGGCCGCTGTTAGCTTTATTCAAATTCCCCTCCAGGTTTGGGCTGGACAAGCGCTGAGCCATTTCTGGAGCCAGGAGGTTCTCGCGCGCTGGATTCTTCTGGCGGGGATACCACAAATACTCCTCACCGGACTGGTGCAAGAAGGGTCAAAACTGGTGCCAGAGGTTGTCTACTGGTGGCGTAGCGGCAAGCACATTGACCCCAAGCTGGGACTCGCCATCGGCGCTGTGGCCGGAGCTGGATTTGGCATCTTTGAAGCGCAGTGGGCACACAATGCCATCTTCGCCTCAGGGTGGACCTGGGAAGCAGTGCAAACCTACGGCTTCTGGGCACTGGCTGGATTTTGGGAGAGGTTCTTTACCGTAGCCGCTCATACCGCTTTTTCCGCCCTGGCCGGGTATGGTCTGGCCAAGGGCTTGGGATGGCAGTTCTACCTCATAGTCTCTGCTCTGCACGGCTTACTGAACTATAGCGTAGTTTTGTTGCAGGCAGGGCTCTTTACCGTCGTTCATGCGGAAATCTATATTGCCGTGCTGGCCGTGCTGGTATCAGCTTGGGCCCTGTGGCTCGACTGGAGAAAAAAGGCAGCCACGGCTGATCCTGCAATATCATCTCCGTGAAGTTATGGCCGCGAAAAACCCATTTTTGGTCTGGGAGTTAGCAGGAATCGTCTTTATAGTTGTTTTGGGGTCGGTGCTGCACTTTGCCTTCGAGTGGTCCGGTCGCTGGACTCCCATCGCCCCGATTGCCGCCGTGAATGAAAGTGTGTGGGAACATCTGAAGTCGGGCTTTTGGCCAGCATTGGCATATGCGGTTTTGGAATATAGCCGCTTTGGGAAGTCAGCGAACAATTTTTTCTTTGCAAAGACTCTAGGAATTTATCTAATACCAATCACTATTGTGGTCCTTTACTATTCGTGCACAGCTATCCTGGGGCATGGTCTCCTGATAGTTGACATTGCGATTTTCGTTGTAGCTGTCATAGTTGGGCAGTTGGTGAGCTATAAATTGCTAATTGCCTCTCCATTACAGGAAAGGCTTACCCGTTTCGCCCCGATTGCTTTAGCGGTTCTGGGCATTCTCTTCGTGCTATTCACTTTCTATCCACCGCAATTGCCGCTCTTCAGAGACTCCGTCACCGGTATCTATGGCATTGCCGGATAGTACTGAGAAAAATATGAGCGTAATATACAATGCAAGAGAGTGGCACTCGGTGAATTGTAGCCAAAGTTTCTTAGGTTCTATACTAGATTTTGCTATTAAGTAAAGTTATCATTAAGATATTTCAGGAAAAGTTATCAAATCAAGACTAGATTATCTTGTAAAAGGAGGAAAACATGGCAGAGGAAAAAAAACGTTGGCACCACCGCCGCTCCGTGACTTTGGTAGGCCCTATCTGGTTCATCGGCTGGCTATTTACAATCGGTTATGCCGGTCTGGTTTGGTGGCAGATTTTGCTTGCCATAATAGTCTGGCCGTACTTTCTAGGCCGGGCACTGATCTGACCAGTTAAGAGAGCGTAGTCTAATTTCGTACTCCGACTCTCTGCAGTGCCTCATAGCCTTGACCTGTTAGTAGTGCCAATTATATTGGCTGAGATTCACAATGTCGCGTAGAAAAAAACCTATATCCTTCCGTACTTCAGAGGTATTACATGTGGTCGGCGCTACCTATAGCCAGCTTGTGTATTGGGATAAGACAGGCCTGGTGAGCCCAAGTCTGAGAGCAGCATCCGGAAAAGGTTCACGCCGTCTCTATTCTATAGAAGACATTTTCGAATTAAAGGTCCTGATGAAATTGTTGGATAGTTCGCTGCCTCTACAGCGGATACGGTCGAGCTTCCGCTTTATACGAGGTCAATCCAGGACTTTATCATCCTTCGTAGTGCTCACGGATGGGAAGACAGTCTATTTCTACGAGGACTACAATGTTCTCGTTGACACGTTAAAGCAAGGCCAGACAGTATTACGTATCGCGGTTCAAGATCTGATTGCAGAAGTACACGCCAAGTTGACCGATAGGCGGTGAGCACAAGAGGAACCAATCCTGTCCCGATTGCCGGATATCAATAAATGACCGAAAGGGATGCCCGCAGTTTAGCCGGGGCACTGGAGAATTGTGCGGATGCAGAATATGGCAGCGGCTGGATTTGAACCAGCGGTGCAGCAGCTACTAAGCAACGGTCTATTAAATAGTTGTTTAGACGCTGTTCTGTGGGGTGATTTTTGTTTGGTTCGCTAATCTGCTTTATTTACGCTTGAGAGATAGCAGGTTAACATTGGAAGTTGCTATCAGGCAAATTCCAATAATCCCTAGGACTGTGGAAATACCTGTGGTATTTTCTCCTAGGATATCGCCATCAAACATAAAAATAGCAGCTATTAATGCTAAAACAATCCCTATTATCCATTGTGCGAAGAATGCTTTCTTCTGTTTATTGCTTATTCCTTCTAGCTTCCCCTCTTTTTGCCTCCTCCAAACTAATAATGCTATAACTACCAATACAACACCAATAACAATAATCGCAATCGGTATACTATTGACCATCTTCAACACCTCCAATTATTGTCTTTCCAGTATACTAAGTTTCATCTCCCCAGGTTGTCAAGTGGACTGAATTTCTGGTAGCGGGTCGGTTGGAGAGGATTTATGTTTATTGGTGGCAGCGGCTGGATTTGAACCAGCGACCAAAGGCTTATGAGTCCTCTGCTCTACCCCTGAGCTACGCTGCCCGAAGGTAGTTTAGCATTGGCTAGAAGAGACAGTCAACTTAAGGGGCGCAATGACAAGGAGAATTTGAGCAGTTATAATCTAATGCGTCGATGTCGAGCTGTACAGGAGGCGTAGATTGAGAGAGCAGTTTGCCAAATTCGTGGAAAGCAAGCTGGGGGCTGATACTTTGCTTATTACCTGCGGCTTGCCCGGCACCTGGAAAACTGAGACGAGCGAGGAGATTTCCAGGATTAAGGGCTACCCTATCCTCCGGTCCGACCTGATTAGACTGGAAGTACTGAAGGATGAGGATATATTCGATGAGAAGGTCGCCTCGGATATGAGCAAACGAACAATGGTCTATGATGAGACGTTCCGACGGGCAAATGAGGCCCTGGAGAAGGGCGATAGTTTAATACTCGATGCCACCTTCGTCACCCAATCGTTGAGAAGGCGGGCTGCTGAGATAGCAGCCAAACATAATAAGACATTCGTCATCCTGCAAACCCACTGCCCGCAAGAGGTAGCTATCGCCCGGATACTAAGACGTACCCAAGAGGATTACGAATCGAATGCCCTCACCGAGCAGGCCTACCTCAACAATAAAAAGAGGTTCGAAAAAGTGGACGTGGATGACTTGAAGCGATTGTATCCCAGACTCAATATCATCCACCTGACAGTTGATACCCAATATGACCCGCCCGAGGACTGGTATATCATTGGCATGGAAAAGAGCTAGAAGTGAAAATCACTCTGAGGTGTGAAGGAATCCTTTCCTTCACAAGTTCAAGTTGTAGCAGAGGGAATGGATACTCTGTCCTCAAAATGAGGTATTATCCACATCTTAAGGGCATGGTTTATGGCACCATACAAATCATTCCCTGAAAAAGAGCACCTCTATTTTGTGACTAGCTCAATTGTCGGTCATAAATACCTTTTTCACAAGCCCGAGTATGCTCAAATCATTCTTGATAGCTTGAGCTTCCTGCGAAGTCAGAGGAGAATTAAGCTTTATGCTTTTGTAATAATGCCTAACCATTTCCACTTGATTATCAAAGTACTTGGTGCTTCTAATATCTCGAAATTAGTCCACGACCTCAAACTATTTACAGCAAATCAAATTATTAAGAAGTTGCAGACAAATAGAGAGTTTCATTTGCTGGATTATTTTAAGCAGCAAGCCAAGGACATTAAAAAACAGAAGCACAAAGTTTGGGAAACTGGATTTTGGGACAAAAACATCTTTTCGGAAGAATTTCTGCGAGAAAAGATGGAATACATTCACAATAACCCACTCAATAAGAACTGGTGTCTAGTTGAGGAGAGGTCAGAGTACCCTTTTTCCAGCGCCCGGTTTTATGACAAAGGAGAGGAGGCCATTGTTGATATTGATGATGTCCGAGAACTCGTGTGCTAATATGCTGGCGGGAAAGGATTCCCGCCAGCCTCAAAGCGGGGTATTACTGCCGAGGCGTGAAGGAATCCTTTCCTTCACAAGTTCAAGTTGTAGAAGAGGGAATGAATCATCTGCCCTCAAAATGAGGTATTATACTGCCGGGAAAGGATTCCCGCTAGCCTCAAAGAGGGTGCTTAGAAAGCGACGGAGATAGGAATGAAGATAGATTTGCACATCCATACCAGGACTGGCTCGGACGGCAATCTCTCTATTGACGAGGTTTTCCAAGAAGCCAAAAATAGAAACATCGATTTAATCTCGATAAC
>JAUWYE010000038.1 GCA_030615965.1 Dehalococcoidia bacterium
CCAACACTACAAGTTAAGAGGAAAGATGGTTGGGGGAAAACGCTTTGGTACTGCTTAAAGTGTAGTAGATATAACAGGGATGTTAATACTAGGGAGGAAGCCAAGGAGAAAGTTGAGGAGGAGGTTAAGAGAATAAGGAAAGATGCTAAGAGTGAACAGGATTTTCGAGATTGGCAAAACAAAAGCAAACCATTAGATGACGTATATATCAAGGTTGAACCCAAGGACTTCAAGCTACGCAATGATTGGAGGGAGGAATGATGGCTAATCCAGTTTGGGTTGATGCACTTTTGCTTTTATGCTTTTTACTTGTACTATTAGTTGCATTTTTATGGGGGTGGTGGTGTGCTAGTGGATTTAAGATACAAAGGAGGAAGGGATGAAAATTAAACTTAGGTGGTGTCCCGTTGATAAGAAGCCAACACTGCAAGCCCACAGGAGGGGGGATTATTGGGGCAGAAAGCTCTGGTACTGTCCTCAGTGTGGTAGATGCAACCAAGATATTAGTTATAAGGAAGAAGCTAAGAAAAGAAAGGCTTATGAAGATAGGGTAGGCAGACATACGGACGAACCATCGGGCAAATCATATGTCAGGGCTGAACCTGAAGATTTTAGGGTATCTAATGACTGGAGAGACGGGCATGATAAAGATAAAAGTACCTAGAGGGATTAAGATAGGGGCTTTTGATTATAAGGTAAAGTTTACCAATTTCCTGAAAAGTGATGAGGGGTGGAGGGCTTCATGTAATCAGCGAAGAGCATTGATAGAAGTAGACCCCGCAGGTGGCGATACCATCAACCGCTCCTTTTTACACGAGATAATACACTTGATAGATTTTAGTTATGAATGTAATTTAGACGAAGCGAATACAAGCAGAATTGCAAATGGCTTAGCAGAGTTCCTTGAAAGAAATCTTAACATTGAGCTAGACTGGTCGGATATACATGGAAATACTGAATGAATTACTTGAATGGGTTTTGGAGTTACTTTTATGCCTATTCTTTTGCTCACTATACTGTAGGAGAAGCCACAAGTTATAAAACAAATTTGACAAGCCACGCATTTTGTGCTATTATATACATATGATAAATAAATTTTGCCCTGATTGCAAACAGACCAAGCCTACATCTGAGTTTTATAGGGAGTCGTATGACCCAGATAAATTTCGACTATATTGTAAGGCTTGTTGGAATAAAAGGGTCTGCGAAAATACAAAAAAGAGGTCAAGCCATTACCGTGCATATACTAGAAGATGGAGGCAAACTCCTGCGGGTAAGTATTATATACTAAAAAGAACGAAACGAAGACCAGTTACGTTTACTTCAGAAGAATATCTAGAATGGCACAAATCGCAATCGAGCAACTGTCATTATTGCAAACAGCCATTGGTATTGTCGAGTTTAGACAATCCATATGGCGGAACAAAAAACAATAAGAGAGACGAGCAACTTACTATAGATAGGAAAGACAATAATTTGCCATATACCCTAGACAATATTGCTCTTTGTTGCCGTCGCTGCAATATGATAAAGGGTAAATGGTTTTCCGAAAAGCAGATGCTTGAAATAGCAGCAAGATATTTTTAGTTTTGTGGCTTATACTGTAGGAAAATACATTAAAGGAGGTGCTTTAGGTCTGAGTAGGGGGTGGCTCGCTCACCCCTTACTCCCTTTAAAAATGAAAGATAAGAGTAAATATTTGTGCGATGGTAATGTCTGTAGCAATAGCCCTAATATAATCAGGCATGTTGATAGACCTAGTAAGAATCTTAAGATAATAATCGAACCTCAATATATTGATGGCAAACCTACTGTAGTATTACTAGAGGGAACATTCTGCACTAACTGTAATGATTTCTTAGCCCCGCCAGAAGCTACTGATGACCAGAGAATTCAAGCTGCCTATGACCATGTTTGCAAGAAAGGTTAACAAAAAGTAACTATTGTTATGGCTTATTTAGACTAAGGAGGTAAATGATGGAAGCTAAAGATACTTATGCCGATGATCAAGTTTTCCTACAGCAGGGAAACACTCCTCCCACAAGAATGGAACAAGCTGAAATATCCTTCAAGGCAGGGATAAATGAGGTCAAGAATTTCTTAGGGGATTGGTTCCACCAAGAGATATCAAGGCACAAAGGTCAAAAGTTGGCAGAGCAACTTTCGGAAGTACACCACCACTTGGTTATGCATAAAGACTATCACGATATTGGCAAGCCAAACTAAAAGAATGGGTTACTTAGGCTGATTTTCATATTCGTTAATATCATCCCAGAACGGAGGCGCAAGCTCATTCGTGAGTTCTTTGTGGGGGCAAACCCTGCACCTTAACTCTATCTGCCCGTTAGGGAGTTCATGTCTTATTAGCGGTAAACCACATACGGGGACATACATCCATTATTTTCTCCTCAGTTTACGCTTCAACCAGATAGAAAACAACATTATCATTATAGGTAAGCCCATTAGGAATCGCATTTAGCCCCCAAACAAACTCATTAAGCCTATACTAAAAATAGCGATTAGGAACATTATAACAACTATTAGAATGGCGATTATCCCGTTTACTTTCCATGTCATGTGTTTCCAATGATTATTGAGCCACGCTTCAAAGCGTTCTACTGTTAAGTATTTTGGTTTTCTTCCAGAATTATGATTGCCAGCCATTCCAATCTCCTAATCTATAACTTCTTGAACACTTACGAAATATACGGCTTCTTGCCCGAAGTCTGTACCCGACTCATTCCCAGGCATTCGGGAAACCTCCACAAAATATTCAGTCCCTCCCTTGTCTCCATCAGGGTAGAAACTTAAGAGAGTTCCCGTTTCTATCGCCGTCTTTAAGGCGTTAATTACATCCTGTCCACTTTGGTCTCCACTTGTTCTTGCGTTTACATAGAAGTCCCACCCCCATAAAACAGGAGGCACAACTCTATATTCTAAAGTTAATGACTCTAATTTAGGGCTATCGGTTGATGTGGTTCTGGCGTATGAAGCCTTAAATTGTATTCTTTCAAATGAAGTGCCAACGGCATCACCCGAAGCAGGGAATGGTAAAGCTGTGGGTCTGGGTGATAATGCAAACTCTCCCAGTTCAGTCCACGTTGTCGTTGAATCAGTCCTGTAGTAAATGGTTATCGTATCATTGGAGTCACAGTCCTGAGTTACACCCCTTATTTTATGGGCGACCTTGGGCATGGCCTCAAATTCACTATGGAAGTAGGGATAAATCAAGTCTCCTGAAGCTGAATAAGTATGCGTTGATAGTTTGGCTACGTTATCGGTTGCACTGGAGAATGGCAGACTCTTTACGTTAGAACCCTCGCCGAAGTATAAAGTTCCCGAATCCCACATCAAGGCCCTTATGGGTGTATCTACCGAGCCAACATAAACGGTGTGCCAGTGGTTGCCTGTAAGGTAACGCTTTAGAATGGAACTCTTTTTGCCAGCATCTCCGTCTACGGCAATGACTAACCAGAAACCCACTCCTATCATATCAGTAACAGTACCTTGCATATCTTCAGGTAAGCCATCATCTGTGTCGGGGCCGATGGGGGTTGCCACACCACCTGTAATTTGATAGATTCCCTTGCCTACTGCTATATAATGGTTGCCTCTCCAGTAAATACCTTTCTTGCCCGATGTAGAGTCGTATTCCCATGTTACTTCTGTTTGAGGGAATAAAAAGTTTGTAAAGACATCAAGCCCGTAAACACCGATAGGGGTTAGGAAGTATAACGCCTTGTCATCCCCAGCATCCCTACCAACATACATCCCAGTAAATCTTTGAGGTAAGTTGGGGAAGTTAGGTTTAGGTGCTGCCCAGTTAGCCACAATATCATTCACATTAGAGTAGCCAAAGCCAGAGTTCTCATAATCAAGGGTGCAGAGGCGGTTATCAAACTGAGCAAGCCAAGATGAATTAATAGCAACGCCTGAATCATCCTTAGCGCATGTAGTCCAATTCGTGCCATTTCTTGTTTTTACCGAACTACCATCTCTTGAAGCTACGCATAACCACGAAGTGAGGTCTTGGTCTTTTGTTAGACTTGCAACCAGACCCGCCTGAGTAGTAAGTGACCTTGAAAAAGTACCCGCTCTTGCCATGCTTGGGGATAAACCGATGGATGTGGTAAGAGACCGTACATAAGTCCCATTCTTAGATTGTCCAGTGTTTAATCCTATTGATGTAGTAAGAGACCTTACGAACGTCCCCACTTTTGCAAGTGTGGTTGAAAGTCCAATAGACGTAGTGAGGTTTCTTTCTAAGGCATCGCACCAATCCTCAAACATGAAGTCATAACCAGATTGAGCAGCCCAACTTGTCCCCGAATCGCCTGAATGTGCCTCATTCTCATCACTGTATCCTCCAGCGTTGTCATAACGCCAATTAGCGTAATTAGTATCATTTGCCGTCAAAGCCCTGAGAACTATTGCATATTTGGTACTTGCTGATAGACTATAGTCGGTTAGGGTTATCTCCCTCCACTCCCCCGTAGCAGTGGTTGTTAGGGTATCGCCGTTGGTAGTTCCCGAAGTTAAATCACTACCAGTTGGGAATGCACCACTCGTAGCCCTGATGCCAACTGTTAAAGTCCCAGGATTTTGATAACGGTATAGCTTCAGCTTAACGCTTGTTATTGTATGAGCGGTTGAAGGGGTAAATGTCTGCGCCAACCAGTTTGCGCCATATAGTTCATATCCCGCATCATCACCAGTGATATAGTATTCGTATCTTTCAGACATTTAAGCCGTCCCGTAAAAAACCAGAGCGTCTGTCGGATTTGGCAAGTCGGTCTTGCCCGATTCCCATGAGTCGCCATCCCAGTATTTAATGCAGTTATGACCTATCGCCCAGATTTTATTCTTATGCAGGATTATCTTTACTGGCTCTACCCCAAAAGCATCATCACCCGTTCCCATAGTCGTAACATAAGCACCTAGAGTTTGCATCTCCTGAGAAGCGTCTACATTAGTAGCTTCTGCGTATCTATCATTATCTTGGGGAGTCCACTTGTCTTTACCTAAACCACCCTTTAAGTTCCTCCATGTTTGTTTTCTGGTAGGGGTATAATCGGATTCCTGCGGTGCTGAAACGGTAAATTGTGCTGGGAAAGGTGTGATACGTTTCCAACTCACCGCTCCACGTATCGGTAATTCAAAATCATTTAACCAAACATACTTTTGAACGCTCATGCTTCGATAACCGCCTTCGCTCCACCAACGGAAACCCCCATTGTCCCTCTAGTTTTATCAGCCATAGCCTGACAGAGTGTCATCTGCGCCCTATGGAACTCCGAGTCTACATCATCACCTCGTATTCTACTTTGATGTAAAAGGGCAGCCGCCTGATAGGTAATGTAAGCAGGATTCAAGGGAGACTCTTCGGTATCAGTGTCTAATTGAGATGGTGAAGCTAATCCCGTAAGTCGTATATTTCTATCATTCGTAGGAGACCAGAGGTTTTTAACAAACTCTACAACCATCGTACTTTTCTGAACTACCCGCCAGTATCTAGGGTCAATTGGAGCATCATTTGGATAAGAACCCAATAGAGTAACGATAGCCCCAGAGCTGTGAGCCGCCGCCGTACTACCCCGTTGTGCTCCTACCACCGTCAAAGTATCCGTAGAACGGCTAGTGCAACTTATATACTCGCTGTTAATCTTGATTGGGAACGTTCCAGTTGAGGGGAATAGTGCCCCCTCGCCTGCCGTTACATCTAGGGAGGTCGCCCCCGCCGATATATCCCCGTCAAGTTCGGAGACACCTCTGCCAACATCTTCCATCCTAATATCCTGAATCCATAAAAATTGTGTACTGAAATCATATTTATATACATTTGTTTTCAGTGTAATTGTCTCATCTATCTTATGCAATAGGGTTTCTTTTGCTACCATGTCTATCGCTAAATTAATATAATCATTGAATTCATCAACGGTATAAGTATGGTGCATCTCTACAGAATCACTTGCTGTTAGTGTGGTTGCTGGTAGGAATGTTAGGGTATATGTTCCGCCCCCTGTACCGTCCCAGTTTGTTGGATTGCCCGATGTTCCCACAGTGTCATCATGTCCAGCATAACAGAACACTTCAATATATTTATTAAAATAATCGTTTGCTTTCACCCAGTCAGTCTCAGCACAAACGAAAGTACCGCTTGTTGGTGAAGTTACTGTACCTGTGATTAAATCATTGCAGAGGCGGGAGGTTAAGTGCCTCAACACAATTCTGGTATTACTGTAAATAGCAATTTTATTTACCTCCTATATGAAGAGCTTGCAATCTTTTAGCCAAGTTAGTTTCCCTTAAGAGGATATCTAGTGGTTTGTTTTTTCCCTTCCCCACTTTCCCAATCTGAAACTCGATAGCCAATTCCGCTTGCTCTTGCTTTAACTTAAGATACGGTAAGATGCTTTGGAGAAATCCTCCCGCAGCCTTCGTTGATAGAGTCCAAGTATAGACCATCAAATGCCTTGGGTTTTTCGGCTTGCTTTTTGATACGCTACCACCAAACCGCAATTGTAACCAATGTGGTATTCCCATATCACACATACCCACACGAACCCTTAAGGCGTGAGTGCGTTTCCCAGTGTGGGGAGG
The DNA here is from genome assembly GCA_030615965.1 of Dehalococcoidia bacterium. Taxonomy (GTDB): domain Bacteria; phylum Chloroflexota; class Dehalococcoidia; order GIF9; family AB-539-J10; genus RBG-13-51-36. Next base: position 6,601 of record JAUWYE010000038.1, read on the forward strand.
CATTGACATATTGTATATCGCAATACTACCCTCTCCATCTATAATACCAGCCGTGTAAGCGAGTTCAATTTTGCTTGCCATTACCAGACCCCCACATCTCGGTTAGTGCCCACTTCACCTCCTTAATGGTATCTATCTGTTATATCCTCAATTCTAATTTCGTCTTCTTCTGCTATACCCTTTACAACTCTGCCCCCTGGCGTTAAATAAACAAATTCACATATCCCCTTCTTATTGTTATCCACATACGCATTTAAATATAAAGCATACCAATTCTGTTGCTTTGCCCAAATTGGAAAATCTTTACAGTGTTCCATTAACTTATAACCCTGTTTGTGCCAGTGGTTGATACAGTCCTATTCGTGCCTGTAGTTGCTATTGTTCTGTTCGTCATTAGCCTGCTTTAACCTGACATTGCCATAGATTTTGTTGTGCTAATTGTGCTTCCACTTCTCTCAATCTCTTTTGTACCCCTTTAACGAATAGGGTAGGAGAATGTCCCTTTCGTAGCATAGCCAATAAGTTCGTAGGTCTATTATCATCCTTGATACCATTTATATGATGTATTAAATATCCTTTAGGTAATTTACGCTTATGAGTTTCTTCCCAGACTAAAATGTGTTCCCATACATAACCAGACTTGTTTGCCCTATAATGTCCATGTTTAAGGATTCCTATATACCCTGTACCCCTTTTTAGCCTACCGCCTTTCCAAGTAGGACTATTCTCCCCCTTATAGTTTCTTGTTTGTAACCATTCCTTTAATCTACATGTTGGGCAAACTTTGTAAGAGTTTTCTGGGATTGGAAAGCCCCTTTGTTTTCTATCATGAATCCATCTCTCCATCCCACAATCTGGGCACTTTACCCATTGTACAAATCCCCTTGAATCTCTACCAATGTCAATGGCATGAACCCTATCTCCTAGTTGTGGCATAATATAGACCCCCTTTACCTTATTCAACTATATTATAACCCAACTAACTAAAGATGTCAAGATACATTAGCTTGCTTTTATCTGGCACTGCATTGTGACCTCTAAAGTGTCACCCGACACAACGGAGGCTGATGTGGTAAAATCACCCACCATGAGCATATCGCCAGTATTTATAGTGGCATGGTTGAATACCGCAGCTTCAGTAATGGTTGCCGTTGCTCCAGAAATAAAGGTGCAGACAGCCTGTATTGTGTCTCCTGTAACGGTTGTGGTCGCTGCCGACATAGTAGCCGCATGTCTCGTCAATCCACTAGCCGAGCTTTCGGTGTCCAAAATGGTGTCAGATGCACCCTGCCCCGTACCCGTACCTAAAGCTATATGAGTCCAAGCATCAGATGTTGAACCAATAGCCCTTAGAACTAACTCTACAAAACCTGCGTTACAAGGAACTGCCATTTATTTTCCCTCCCTTTCTTTTTCTTCTTTACTTGTAATTTCGCCTGTTTGTTTTATATTTCCGTCTTTATCTCTTACTACAAAAGTGCCTTTAGCCTTTAATCCCGTCTTTACTTTATCTTCCATTAGTATCTCCACTTAGTATTTAAATAGACATTCTTGATTTCTAAAGCAGTTAAGGTTGTACTATAAACCCAGACCTCCCCTATTGTGCCTGTCATATAGTTGCCTGGGGTAGCTTTTCTTATAGAACCAATGGAGAAGTTATCCCTAGTAGTAGCTGTGTCAGCAAGCCATCCGCCATCATTAGCTCCTACAAGAATTGTTGGGGTATCCGCAGCACCATCATCAACATATAAAGTCCAAGTTGACCCGTCTGACGTTAAAGTCCCTAAATGCCACACATCATCATCTACTGAGGTGCTGCCACGAATAGCGTCATTACCATCATTATAGACATTTACTGCGAGGACGCCATTGGGGGTTTGGGTATAGAATGAAAGGAATTTAATGTCTGATGCCTCATCACTTGAAGCAAACAAGGCTTGGTTGGCAGTAGCGGCACTTTTGAACCACACCATTATTGTTCCGACATTATCACTTCTTCGCCAGTCGGCAGTTGAATTGATAATATAGCCATCCCCAGCAAAGGCCGCACCTTGAGTCCCCCACGTGACATTGGTAGTCGTACAGGAGTGACCAGTTGGCTCTTTAGTTGTAAATGGGCTGGTATGTAATTCTGGATGCCATAAAGGGACGTAGAGAACTAATCCATTAATAGGGAAACGCCTTCTAGCAACAGAGGGATATATCCCTGCTGACCTTTTTACCCACAGGCTACTACCAACACCTGATACTGTCTGCATAATTATCTCCTAAGTTGAGTATACAAAACGGACACCTTCATTAATAACGGTGGCATCAATGTAGACTTCTACAAGGTCATCCACTTCTAATGTTATTGAGTCGCCCGCATATAAAAGAACCCCATTTCCCGTAGCCACTGTGGCATCTACCGCATCACCACCTACGGCAATAGCCCCAGTATTATCTGTTTGGGCTTGAATAGTAACTACCTTAGCGGTTGTAGATGAAGTCACTATGGGTTGGTGTGTCCCAACGGTATCTACGGTTTCAACACCATGACCGATTCCTGTTTTATCATGCCCGACCTTACCAATGGCAGCAGAGCCAGCAGCCAAGACAATGTTAGTTTCTAGACGACTGAGCCTTTCTTCAATTGATGGCTTTATGGGGATGACTGTCCCATTGAGTTGAAAGTCTGCTATCCAAACATGGTCAAATGTTCCCGAAGCATCCCACCCATACTCAAGGGAAATACGGTAGATAGTCCAATTATTAAAGAGAACATCGGCTTGATAGTCTTCCCAAGCAGAAAGGGTACTCACACCCGATGATATTCCTGAACCAGTAAGGGCGGAAGATGACCCCGTTGCCCAACTCTCTCCATACCAGAAGAATTGGTCTGTAGTTATATCAAGCACATGGTCATTCCAATACTGTGACTTCCCCAAACCTGATATATTACCCAACTGGGTTATCTCTGCTCTTTTACCAAAGTCGGTGGGGTCGTGAACCCAAATTACTAAGTTGACACCCATAGTTTGAGCAGCAGTCATGTAGTAAGTCCACAGAGCAGACTTGAAATCGCTCACAAGTAATTCATTGACGGGAATAAACATGGCTGCCCAATCATCATTCCCAGTCTGTGCGCCACCGTATAGATTAGCCTGCCACCCTGTTCCCTTTTGCCACTGGCTCAGGGCATTTACCTCTGTCCAGCCGACAGTCCCATTATTAGCCGCCCTTAAAAGGGGCGTACCAAATACAGGTTCTAAAATCCTTCTTGTTGGTACTGCCATATTTACCTCCTTAATCTATGATGTGTGCGTGGGCATGGTCTTTTATTTTTATTTGCTCCCACCTGATTTGATTGTGGGGAAACAACTTCCTGATTTGAACCATGTCTTCACCAGAGAACTCATTTTTGTGCTCTTTTGAAACAATCATGGGTATCTTACAAGTTCTGCAAAGAGTTATAATGAATCCATAATTCTGGCACAAATCACACATCTTTCTTTTTCCTTTTACGAGACTTCTTAACTTCCTTCACTAAAAGGTCACGAATATCAAGTAAAATCTCTCTAATATGAAGTTCAGCTGCTTTGTATTCTCTTTCGATTTCCCTTCTATCTCGCATACAACTCCTGTTCGGGGGGGAGAAGTTTCCCTCTCCCCCCCGCATCGGGATGATGCCAGCCCCCTCGGACTGGTTTTATTTTATTTCAAACTCTTGCTTTAAGAATGTTGAATTAATTTTTATTTTCCCCTTTGCGGCAAGAAGTTTCCCAAGAAGGCTATTCTTACCACCCGTGATAACGGCTTTCCCGTCCTTCTCTACATTGAGTATTACTTTGTTCATATTAACCCCCTGTGTAAACATTAATAATGTATTTCTGGATTCTACACGCTCGGCGATAATCAGAACTTTTTTCCGCCTCACCTAGCTCTTTATTTAACTCGTACAATCTTTTGGCTTTAGGCGGAATCAATAAATTCAATAATCTTCCTTTCATTGTTCCCCTTTCTTCCACCAGTAATAACTCTCGGCAGACTCATAGCCCCTTGGCTTCCATTCCATTGTAAGGGCTTCTTCTCTTAACGAATCAAATACGAACCTCCAGGGTTGGTCAAACTCATATACGATAATTACGAAGTTCATTATACGCCGAATCATAAAGTTGCGTTGACCCCATAGACGACAACGCTCAAACAGCCATTCCCTTAACCTAATTATGTTATGCGAATTAGGATGCCAGGTATTCTCAAAAGTGGGTTCTGGTAATTTACCCATAGCCTGAAAGGCTTTCCACAGTTGTTTGGCTGCTCTCAATTTTTTTATAGGCGAAGCATCTTTATCAAAGATTGTTTCTATCGCCTCAAGTATCGGTTCCTTGATAGAGCGAGTCATATAAATCTGCATAGGTACAGTGGCGTATATTGTCCTGTTTTTCTCAGCAACAACCATTTTCACCTCAGTGGTGGGGTGGCCATGTAGACCACCCCACAATCACTCTATTCTACAAAATAGCCTTGAAGGGGCATAAGGAGTTGGGGATTAATGAGAAAGGTGGCAGTCGTTTTCTTCCCACACCCTTCACAAGTCGCAACAATCTTTTTGGGTAGTTTGACCTTCTTTAATTGAAAGTCATCGTCCCAATGTGCGTTTAGAAGTTCCCCGAACTCTCTGGCAAAGTCGCCCGATTCAGGGGAACCAGCGTCAATTGTTACCGTCTTTTTCTCCTTGTCCTCTACCCCGTGTCTGTTGACCAATTTGATGCGCTCGTGCTCAATAACTGCGTATGGCTGTTGCAGTTTCATAGCAAGTTTCGCTAGTCCCAAACTAATCTTAACTGGAAACTGGATTTTAGATAATTCCACCAGTTTGGGGTAGGCCAACCAGATGTCTTGATTTTGTAGTTTCATCATCCCTCCTTTTTTACGCCCACGTACCCATCTTTCCAATGATGTGCCAATTAGAGCCATCACAGATAACGTCAAGCATGTCGTATTGTGCAGCGCAAAGCAATTGTGTTGAACCATCTATTGTCTCTGAGCCGCTACCATCTACCTTTGTCCCAGTGGAGTGAGAAGCCGTCTGCTTGATGATATAGCGCAATCCAGAATTGTTTGAAGCGGCGGGAAGGTACATAGTAATATTATCGGTTGAAACAGTTATCACACCCGCTTCTGCCGTAGACAGATAGACCGTAGAAGATTTATCGGTAATAAGCAGTTTAGTAGGTGCACCAGTAATGAAGTCGTCTGCCGCAACAGCAAGGTTTCCACCAGCCAGTGTTAGGGTATTAGATGAATGGGTTAGGGTTACATCACTGTTGAAGTCCATTATAGCCCCAGAGGCTAAGTAGATATTGGTTCCAGCATAGATAGCCTTTGCAACACCCAGACCACCATCCGTTTGAATTGAACCCGTAGATGTAGATGAGGAATCAGTCGTATCATCCTGAACTATCTTCTGGGCAAAGGTAGCCGAAGCTGCGGCAATGGTTAGAACATCAGTCTCATCTATAGCAAGGTTGACTTCGGTATCAGCAGTAAGCATTGCTTCGCCACTTGCATCCGAAACTAAGTACTCATCACCGCCCTGTCCGTCGAGATAAACAGCGTATCCTTGTGCCACTGAAATTCTGCCCGCATCTAGGGTTAGATTGCTCGAAGCCATTGTCACAGCCGAGTTAGTTATTGTGACTTCGTCTGTAGTACCGATAGCAAGATATATCCCAGTCGTGGCTTTTGCCGTCAGATAACCAGAGACATCAGAAACCAGATATTCCGCACCATCAAGACCGTCAAGATAAATAACATACCCTTCTGCTACGGCAATATCGCCTGCGCTAAGGGCGAAATCATTCGTATATAGGGTTACGTCTGAATTGGTAACTAGAATCTCATCAGTACCACCCACGGCAAGGTAGATGTTGTTTGTGGCATTAAGCGTGAGGTCGTTCGCAGTGTCCGAAACCACGTATTCCCCACCACCCGTACCATCAAGATAGATGTAATACCCCTGCATTACTGAGATATCCTCGCTTGTGGTTAAGTCGAGGTCTCCAGTTATTTGTACATCCCCAGTTATTTCTAATGCACCCGTAACGTTCAGGCTGTCGCCATCCCATACGAGGAGTGCATCTTTATCGTCCCCAAAGTAAACCGCCACATTATCTTTATATTGATGCCATGAATGGAATACTTTAGGCCACTTTTCTTTTGTCGCCATTAAATGACCTCCTAGTCATCCACGGGGGGACAAGCCCCCCGCAATGGTTTTTATTTTTATGGTATGTCGAAACC
>JAUWYE010000090.1 GCA_030615965.1 Dehalococcoidia bacterium
TCAACAAGTTCCCGAGCCACCTGAAATAACATTCCAGGCCTTACTTTAATTCCAATCTTAGCCCATGCTCGATATCCAGATAATACGGGGTTGGGCAATGCAACTATTTTGATTGCCCCTTTTCCTTTCATAGCATTTATCCGCCGGCGCACCGTTCTTTCCCCTACACCAAGGCGTGCAGCCAGAACGGTACTTTTTTGAAAACCTTGATTTTGTAATTCACTTAGTAACTCTTGGTCTAATTTATCCATCACCTGCACCTCCCCTTATCAAGAATTGTAGACGATGCATCCAAAGGATGTCAATGGCAAGAGAATGTATTGACCGTTTTAATAACTGATTACCCTGTAAAATAGAAATTCGGTCAAAAAAGGGCTTGACATGGCCTAACATGTATGGTATAAAGGCTAACATAACTGTAACACTGGCTAAAATAATGTGTCAGATTCCAAGGTGTCAGGTACTTTGACCAAGGAGTGGCTCAGGAAGTCCAAGGAGTATCAAGCCAAGCATTCTGTTGTAGGCATGTCACAAGGCTATTGAGTCGGGCAAAACGCTCGGCCGGTGGATTGAGGATGCTATAGAGGAGAAGATTAAAAGGGGGACAAATAATTAGATTAAATACGGACTGACTACCGGGCCGTCAGGATAGGGGTGAGATAAGCGGTTAGCGCCAATTAGGCTAAGGACTACACAAAAGGAGGTAGGGGAAAATGAGAATTGTGGTTGCTGGTGGTGCCGGTGCTATGGCAGGCGGAGTTCTTCAAGATTTATTACAACAGGATGATGTCTCAGAGATAGTGGTTGCTGACATATCGGAAGAGAAAGCAAAAGAGAGGGTAGCTACACTAGATGACAAGAGGCTGGTGGCTAAATTTGTCGACCTCTCAGATGAGAAAAGTTCAGCCGCACTGTTCAAGGGGGCTGATGTTATAATAAATGCAGCTTCCTTTGATACTGCTCTACAAGCGACGAGGGCAGCAGCTAAGGCTGGCGTTAACTATATTGACCTCGGTAGTGAAGAAACCCAAGCACAATTGGCGCTCCATGATGAGTTTAAGAAAAAGGAAGTCACCGCTATCCCCGGTGTAGGTACAGCTCCAGGTGCGGATAATATCATGGCTCGTTATCTTGTGGACAAGCTGGACACGGTAGAATCCATACACTTGAAAGATGGGAACATAGATTTGAATGCTAATGAGCACAGTCGAGCGTTGCATTGGTCATATGCAATCGATGGTATACTGGATGAATTTGCCCTGAATGCTACTCCCTTCCTCAACGGAAAAATGGCAAGTGTCCCCGGAATGTCAGGGATGGAGAACTTTACATTCCACGAACCAGTAGGAACAGTCGCTATTGGTTATACCCCGCATTGCGAGCCGGAAACCCTAGCTCGGTCGTTCAAGGACAAGGGAATCAAGAATGTGACTTGGAAGATTGGCTTTCACCCTGATTTTATGCAAAAATGCAAGTCTCTAGTTGACTTAGGCTTTAACAGCCGAGAGCCAATAAATATCAAGGGGCAGATGGTAGCACCGAAAGATGTACTGCTGCATTTACTCTATAACCAGCCTGAGGAGACACTAAAACAACCTGAATATCGAGCTGAGATAGTGGTCATAGTTGAGGGAGTAGAAGCTGGACAAAAAGTGGAGTACTCGGCAAGTCTTTTCGCTTCGCCTAAGGCTGTAGAGGCGATGAAATCCCCGTTCAAGAAGGCCAAGCAGGCTGTCCCTATTGCCAGAGTCGGTGTTTATGCCGCAATAGTTGGGTTGATACTGGCTCGTGGACAGGCTGAGGAGAAAGGGTGTTTACCACCAGAGGTTTGTATACCGCCTGAGCTGTTTCTTAAAGAGGCGGCTAAAAGAGGACACCAACTAGAAATAACTAGGAAGGTATTGCTCCAAGGGTAAGAACGTTGGAGGTAGAAGTAGTCTTGACAGTGGGTATTGACCAATTCAAGTAAGGGTGTGACGGAAGATGGTTTAAATAATAGGGCTACCAAAAATTTAGGAATGCTGATAGTAGTCTTCCTGTACCTGCCGGTCGTTCTGTTTGCCACCTACTGGTCTCCACTGTCCCTATGGCTGCCTGAGCTGATCCTAAGGCCAAAGGTTTTGATGTGACCGGGGAGTTTAAATAGAAAGGCACTTATAGAGTAATGATGCGTAACAACTTTGGTGCTTGTCGGGAAATAGTCCTCAGGGAGGGGACATGAGAATTGTTTGTCCTGATGGGTCAGTTACGGACCGAGAGCTTCTGAGCGCTGAGCTAGAGAGAAAGCTTCGACAATTAGGCTCATTCTCTTGGTTTTATGGTCGTCCAGAGACTTCAGAGGGCTATCTGGAGCGGGTGAAAGATGCTGACGGGATTCTTCTCAATTGGGACATCCCTGCTGAGGTACTCAGCTCTTGTCCCAAGTTGCGCATCGTTTCTTTCACAGGCACAGACCCTCGTAAGTTTGTAGACTTGTCCCTGGCCACTCGCAAGGGGATTGCAGTAACTAATACTCCCCACTATGGAGACCATGCTGTGGCCGAGCACACCATGGCTCTGATCCTGTGTTGTGCCAAGCGTATTGTCCAGCTCAATGGTCTTATGCGTCAGGGGGTTTGGGAGCAAGATTTGTACAATACGGAACTTTGGGGCAAGACACTGGGTCTAGTTGGATTGGGTGGGATAGGTATAGAAGTATCCCGCTTAGCTCAAGCCTTTGGCATGCAGGTTCTATGCTGGACGCACCACCCAACCACGGAACGGGCTCTGAGACATGCTGTTCGGTTTGTTACCTTGAAGGAGCTCTTTGAACAATCGGACGTGGTCACTTTGCACCTGTCTCATACACCGGAAACAGAAAGGATAATCACCAGAGAACTCCTGAGACTCCTGAGGCCTGGAGCTATCTTAGTGAATACCGCCCGTGCCGAACTGGTGGATAATCAAGCCCTGGCTGAGCTGCTTACCGAGAAGAAATTGGGTGCAGTAGGACTAGACGTTTACGATGTGGAGCCAGTTGAGCATGACAATCCTTTCTTGGGAATGGAGAATGTTGTCTTGGCTCCTCACGTGGCTTTTAATACTGCTGAAGCCAACGCCAATATCTTGAATATCAGTGTTGACAACTTGGTGGCTTTCTTTTCTGGCCATCCGCAAAATGTGGTAAACCCTGAGTCACTAGTAGGCCACGGCGACTCGTGACAAAGACTAAGGGATTGAGGATGCCATAGAGGAGAAATTATTAAATTCTTATAAAGAGGTTAGTATTTTACGATATAGTAACCCAAAGTAGTATTCAAAAATTAAGAATAAAAAAGGAGGGAAAAGAAGTGAAGGTATTGATTCTCGGTATTGGTGCTCAGGGTAACGTTATAGCTAACGAGATATCTCAAAATGATAAAGTGTCAGAGGTTATTTGCGGAGACATCAATTTAAGATTGGCAAATGAATTAGTGAAATCAAATGCAAAAATAACCGCTAAAAGAGTAGATGCTAAGAACACACAAAGCATAATTGAGGCCGCCAGAGGAGTAGATATTATTGTAAACGCCTTACCACCCGTTTTTAATATCGACGTAATGAATGCTGCTCTCAAAGTAAATGCACATTATCAGGACTTAGCCTCCGGCCCCATAGAAGGGTTGCCTTTTGAACAAACAGTTATGAGACAGCTGGAACAGGATAAAAAGTGGAAAGAAAAGAGCCTAACAGCATTGATACATACTGGGACTGCTCCGGGAATTGCTAATGTGCTGGCTAGACGTGCCGCTGATAGCTTAGATGTTGTTAAGAGGATAAGACTTCTCTTTTATGGAGCTTTAGAAACCAAAAGGTTCATTCCTTTCTGGTGGGAGCCTGCAACTGCCTGGGGGGATATGGTCAAGGGGGCAATAGTTTGGCGAAATGGCAACTACGAGGAAGTACCTCCTGTTAGCGGAGAGGAGATGTATGACTTTCCTAGACTTGGTCCCCAAAAAGTGGTCTGGCATGAACATGAAGAACCGATAACCTTGCCCATATTTATAGGCAAGGGGTTGGAATACTGTGATTTTAAAATGGGTGGTTCCACGATAGAGTTAGCAATAGTATTTCATAAATATGGCTTGCTCAGTACAAACTCCATAAGAGTCAAAGGCATGGATATTAAACCATTTGATGTAGTTTTGGCCTTAACTCCCCCAGCTCCGCAAGGCGAAGAGGTTAGTGAAATAATTAAAGAAGGCATACTAAGAGAGGAAGGGGAAAGAATTATTGAGGCTGAAGGGGAAAAGGATGGAAGAAAAACCTTGATCAGATATTCTTTTAGCTCTCCCGGCCTTGAGGAATCTTTTAAGCGCTTGAGAGGTAGCACATCGCAATCATATATAACTGGTTTATCAGCTGCCGCATTCACTAAGCTATTGATTGAGGATAAAGTTGGTTTAACAGGAGTGTTCCCACCTGAATGCTTGGGAACAGAAGCAGCAGACATAGTCTTGCAGGAAATAGCCAAAAAGGGAATAATAGTAGAGGAGGTAAACTAGAAGTCATGTCAAATAGAATACCAAATATTGTAGCACCACCACCAGGGCCAGAAGCTATAAAGTGGGCAGAGCGTAATAAAGAAACAATGGCTCCATACAATAGACCCTTCTACTATCCACTTATTGTAGCTGGTTGAGAAGGAGCTATTGTATGGGATGTTGATGGAAATGAGTATATTGATTGGAACTCCGGATTGGGAGTTTTGAATGTTGGGCAGTCGAATCCCCGGATAGTCGAGGCTATGACAAATAAAGCAAAGAGTTTCATGCACTATTCTTACACAGATTTCGGATTTAGAGAACCCGTTGAGTTAGCCGAGAGATTAAATAAGATATTACCAATGCAATGCAAATACTTCTTTGCCAGCGGTGGCACTGAAGCAAATGAAGCTGCACTTAAGATAGCTAGACATTTTACCAAAAAGCAATTGTTCATAGGATTCATTGACTCATTTCATGGAAGAACCTTTGGAACAATGGCTTTTTCATCTACATCTCCTGCGCAGAGACGCTATTTTCACCCCTTAATGCCCGGGGTAACTCTGGTTCCTTACCCGTACTGTTATAGATGCCCTTACAAGCTTAAATACCCGGATTGTAACCTATGGTGCGTTGATTTCATAGATGAATGGGTTTTGCAAAAGTTTGTACCACCAGAAGAGGTTGCCGGCTTCTTTTTCGAGCCCATTGCACCAAATGACGGAATGTTACCACGTTGTTCTCACGTGCATTTTCAAGATGTATAATATCAAGGAATATTTATTTGTCAAATTATGGTAGGACTGCGGCCACCGGCAACTCCCTGACTGTGAGCAAGCCAGGCCGCGCCTGCATCACCTGAGGGATGGTATTCACGGCGTGGGCGTAGGTTCCAACACCACTATCTAGTTTTTTGACAACTAAATCTATATCTGACTCACCCTCGATGAAGCAGCGGTCTTCCGGTTCTAGCCCTTCCTCCTTAGGATGTAACATATGAATCCAGTCAAAAGTTATCAGCGCTTCTCCACCCTTAATGCCAAAATATGACCACTTTACTCCACATACCTTCCCCGCCCCTATTTCCACCCCATATGATGTTTTCTTCGGTTTATTTGAGGTTATAGGTTTTACAATTCGCTTTGTCTCATCCAATTTCCATCCGATGGCATCGCCGATCATGTCGATTTGTGGGCAGGTTAGGGGAAGAATCCAGCCAATGGAGCCATCTGCTAAGCCCTTTTCAAATTCACTAACTGATAGTCCTACACCTAAATTATTTAATACACCGGAACCATAGGGCGATATGTCCAATAGACGCCACAACGTAATCTTCCTTACCGAGGCACAGACTCCGGTGAACATAATAGGTACTAGATCCATCATAAACCCGGGGTTTATTCCCGTGAAAAGCACCGTGACGCCATTCTTCTTGGCCGCTTCGTCAATCCTTTGGCCAGATTCACTGTTGTGAACCCAGGGATACACCAGCCTAACTTCTGCTATACTTATCACGTTGCATCCAGCTTCAACACAGTTTATTATTTGCGCTTCTACTTCGCTCAGTGGAGACGAAGTTGCGTGAAGGACTAGGTTAGCTTTAGCCTTAGCGAGGACATCGTCTGGATTATCGGAGACGATAACACCTATCTTCCTGCCGACGCCCGCCACCTCTCCTAAGTCCTTTCCCACTTTCACCTTCGATTTGTCCTTGAGATCTGGATGAGCCCTATTGATCCCACCTACTATTTCTATCCAATCTTTTGCCAACATCAACCTAACCATCCCACTACCCATAGCCCCAATCCCATATACAATTGCCCTTACCTTTTCCATTCTGGACCTCCGCTAGTTAATTTTTGAATCACCGTTAGGAGTACGACTATGAGAATGCCAAATAGTAGCATCTTACCCATAGTTTTATCTCTAAATAGTCTCGATAACCACTACTACTGAGGAATATTCTACACTGCAATTAGCATTTTTTCAATTTGTTGTAGTAAGCATCCAACAATTTAGC
>JAUWYE010000033.1 GCA_030615965.1 Dehalococcoidia bacterium
TGGAGGCGTTTATTAATACCCATCTAAACAAGTCTTCTGGCAGGTCTCCAAGGTTTTTGATTTCAACATATTCATCAGACTCCACATCAGGAACCAAACCTTTGTAGAAGATATTGGCTATCTGGACATCGCTGCCAGTGACAGCCGGTTTGAAGTAGGCAATAACACTCTTGTTGGAATCAATTGTGATGATGATTGTCATTGAAGTACCTGAGGCGTCACCACCCCAATGGTCAAACCTCCAACCAGAGGCTGGGGTAGCAGTGATAGGCACTTGGATACTCTCGTCATAGGTGTAAGTGCCCGAACTAGGGTTGGTAATTCCTTGGCCACTGACGTTTATGGTAAGGGTATGCTGGGTCGGAGGTAATTGTGAAAAGTACGCGGTGATATTCTTGTTGGAGTTCATGGTGATAGTAACCGTGGTGCTTGTTCCTGAAGCGTCATCTCCCCAGTGGTCAAAACGCCAACCGGAGGCTGGAGTAGCAGTGATAATCACCTGAGTGCCTTCATTATAGGTATAGCTAGCTGGGCTAGGGTTGGTCATTCCCTGACCATCGACACTTATAGTCAGTTCATGGGCTATATCACCAATACCATCGGGGACGACTGGTGGTACAATGTTCGTGAGCAGCACATTGTATGTTATTCCATTGGTCACTACTATAATAGTTCTGTGTACGTCTGTGCCGTATATCTTGGCACCAGCGTCAGCAAGAGCGGTAATAGTTTCCTGATGTGGGTGCCCGTAGCTATTGCCTTCCCCAGCCATATAAATGGCGACCTCTGGGTTTACGACATTTAGGAACTGAGCAGATGACGAAGTACTTGACCCATGATGACCAACCTTCAATATCTCTACATTGAGGACTACCCCAGCCGCTAACATGCTAGCCTCGGCCTCTTTCTCGGCATCCCCCATAAAAAGGAAGTCAATCTCTTCATAGCTTAGGCTCAAAACAATGGAGTTATTGTTAGTGGTGCCAGTCAAGTCAACAGGATGGAACACATTAAAGACAAGCTCATCGACTTCGATAGTGTCCCCTCTCCTTGCCTCATACACTTGAACACCTTCGGAGTTCACCGCCGACATGAATTGGGAGTAGGTTTGGGAAGTGCTTTTATCTCCATTAAGCCAAATTTCGTCAACGTTAAAAGCAGCTAGGACAGCAATAAGACCACCAATGTGGTCCGCGTGAGGATGAGTAGCTATCACCACTTCAAGTGGTCCCTCTACATAGTCATTAAGATATGTAACTACACCAGGTGATTTACCCCCGCCGTCAATTAGGACCTCGGTCTCTCCCAAGTCAACTAGGATTGAGTCTCCTTGCCCCACATCTATAAAGTGAACTCTAATCTCACTTCTAGATACTACAGGAGGCCATTGTGCTGGAGGTTGTTCCGAGTTCTCCTCTTCCTCACTTTTCCCCTCTACTAATGGAATAACGGTGATAACTACAGCTCTAGTTACTATTCCCGCATTATTAGTGGCTGTCAAAGTGTAAGCAGTAGTTGTGATGGGTAATACTAATTGCGTTCCAGCAACAGGAACATTACCTATACCTTGGTCTATACTGACAGTAGTAGCCTCTGTAACATTCCAGAGTAAAGTTGCCGATTCGCCAGATATAATCTCGGTGGGATTAGCATTAAACTCAGCTATCACTGGTGGCGCAGAAAGAAGCGGACTAGCACAACCAACAACTGAGCTAGTCAATAAGAGAACTAACCCTATAAGTGGAATTGAATACCATCTAGGGTTGTTTCTCACTTCAATAACCGGTGCTAGCCCTATTATCAGCTTTTTCACTTAACTGCCTTGTGCCCTCAGAGTGTCGCTTTATCTTTTTCTCCTCTCGCCTCTCGAACCCTTTCTTCTATTATTTCCTCTAAAGCACTCATTGTCTTTTCTAACTCTTTTTCCAGTTTTGAAAGCTCCTCATCGTAGAAACGCTCGTATGCTTGTTTCCCCTTTCTCCATCCCATTAGCCATCCCATTAGCCAGCCCATAGCTAAACCAAAGATAGCAGCAGGTGCCGTAACCTCTACCCCAATTCCCTGAAACGATAGGATTATGACAGTAGCTAAAATGGCGAAAAAGAATACAGCAACATCAAGGTCTCACCTGGCAGCTTTGGCTCTGCCCCGTGCTCTCTGCGCAGCTGTTCGTTCCATTTCTGGGCTAACCTGCTTAGTAACTTCAGCTTTATCCGATGTTCTACCCTTTTCCTTATTTGGTTTTGTGCCCTCAGTGTGGGGAGGGGCAGAACTTAAACCTGCCCCTCTTTCTCAATGCTATTGGCTAAACGATAGGAGAGCACCAGTCAACACTACGGGAGGGGGTAGAGGCGGAATGAATAACAGGTAACGCCGTTATTAGTAAATAGCCAGTTTCCCACACCCCACCCGGGGATGGGGAGCGCTACGTTATGTTGATTCCACACCGGCTTACCTGCCGAACGAGCATGATAGTTCCCCCAGTAGAGATCGCCACCCGGCTTGCCACGTGCTTGGTCACAAGTATCATATAACCCGGCGGGAATCTGAACCCACGCCTGACCGTCGGTCATGTCATTGTCTAGAATCTGGAAGGGCGAACCTGCTATAAAGCCCAACATTCCGGACCCGTTAAGCGGAACGAGTATCTCGGTTGGCTTCAATCCTGAAACGTTAACATCGTCAAAGTAGGTATTTTGGCCGATTGCGTACTTGTCTACTATGAGTCCGACATGTCCAGAGGCTGCATATTCAACCGTATCTGTAACTGTCGCAACCAAGGTACCGTTTATGTATAGCTCAAATTGATAGTCTTTGGCCACAATTTTGAGTGTGTTCCACGCTTGGGCATCGGTGTAGGCCCCACCCGAGTCAGTCCAGCCCACGATAGGATTATAGGTTCCATCCCAGTATCCGAAATAGTATTTCCCCTCACTTACCGGATACGCGTTGAGGTAGAATCCGTAATGTTTCCCGGTACCATCTTCTCGAAGTACGATGCCATAATGGCCAGCGTTGTTATTTGCTTTAACCTTTGCCTCGAAGATGAAGTTGTCGAAGGTGCTGGTTGATTGTGCATACGTGACTTGTTCGTCCGCTGTAGCTGTTCCGCTGTATACATCGTTTCCACCATCATCAACGATTGCCCAAGTACCAGATAGTTCAATCCATTGGCCCGAATCACCATCAAATGCATCACTGAAGAGTGTAGACAATTCCGTCACGCAGTTAAATGTAAAATGCTCTCCTGGCGGTGGCAAGGTTGGTGGAGCCGCATAGGCAGCTGACATCGGAACTAGGGTTAGTGCCAGTGCTATTACCAGTATTACTGTTCCCAATTTCTTCTTCATCTCTCTTCTCCTTAAAAGACTTTATTCCTCCACCTCCTCCTCATTTATTTAATAGGCATACCTCCTTTAAATTATCTACATAGCCCAAAGCAAAAAGGGCACCAGCCACCGTATTTATTTAACGGTACCAGCGCCCTTCTTTCATCCACTGCTCACCTCCTAAACCCACAGTACAATTTACTCCCGGGTGAGGCAAGTAGTTCATATATGAATAAGATTAGCGTAGTGGGAATAATAATACTTCTTATATGAATTGTCAACCCCTTTTGGGAAATAAATTGATCTTTTTTAGGTAAAACGTGTATAAATACTCACGTGTGATGAGACATAGAAGTGCCATTCAATCGTCTTGACAGCGAACCAGAGGATGCTGTATCCTTTTACTTTCAAGACTTGATGAAAGGCGATAACATGAGCAATGCCTAAGAGAGACACGAGGTTGATAGATGTCAACCTCGAAGATATCAGTTTGAGAACGTTTATTCTTTTCGTGCAAACTGCAGATGCAGTACTGAAGTATGCGAACGCTCATTTCTATAGGAAAGCACGTCTCTCGGTAATAAGGCACGTGGTGCTACGAATCCTAGCCACCAATGGTGGGAGCATGACACCTTCTGAGATAGCCCGGTGGACATTCAGGGAGCGGCACAATATCACGACATTAGTCGACCGCCTGAAACAAGATGGACTCGTCGGAACTGAGCGCAAGAATAGAGACAAGAGGTTCATCAATGTCACACTGACGGCCAAGGGACGGAAGGTTCTCAAGCAGGCTACCCCGGTGGCCAGAGAGATTGTGAACCGGGTGATGTTATCAATTAGTGAAGGTGACGCTGTTCCGCTCGAAAAGTCACTAAGAGTCTTGAGGCAAAACGCATACTATGGTTTAGAACGTGTTGCTAAGCATTCTCAACCCCCGCCTCGGTAGAGCAGTGGCTCATCAACTGCAGATTGAACAATCAGCCATAATGTTTGATTTTCTTTTTAATAGCCTAACCATTCTAGTCAAAAAGTCCTATATACAGAAGTTTAACCATTTATTAACAAAGAAGTTGGAGAAGCACCAAAATACAACAGAAATGCATTTTAAGCACAACCTAAGCCTATATTTTTATGCATAAGCAACTTTGCTGGCCTAATTCTTTATTTGGGGGCAAGTCAGACTAGCCTCTTCCTTCTTGGAAGCAATACCAAATGGATTGTTCCGTTGTGCACCTGTAATACTTTTGCCATAACATTGTATAATATAGTGGAAAACAAAATTGCAGGAGGAAACAAATAATGAGAAAAAGGGATTGGTTACTAGCTATGAGTCTAGCATTAATTCTGGCAGTAGTCGGCCTAGTTGGCTGTGGACCCGGCACCGCAACAATAGAGGGAATAGAAGGAATAAACATAAGTAACCAGCAAGAAGGGATTTGGGTCACCGGTACGGGAGAGGTATCTGCTGTTCCTGACATTGTGAGCTTGAGGTTAGGCATTGAAGCTACTGAGACAAGTGTAGCTGAAGCCCAGACTCAAGCAGCAGAAGCAATGAACACAGTGATGGAGGCCTTGACCAGCAATGGAGTAGCTGAAAAAGATATCCAAACCCAGTATTTCAGCATTCGCCAGGTAACAAGATGGGATAGAGACAAGGAAGAGGAGGTTGTCACCGGCTACAGGGTAACCAATATGGTGGTGGCTAAGATAAGAGATATGGATGAGGTTGGCACTGTAATTGATGCTGTCGCTGAGGCAGGTGGAGACCTAGCCCGAATAGATAGCATCGACTTTTCTATTGACGATCCATCAGAATACTACGATGAAGCCAGAGAAGAGGCGATAGCTGATGCTAGAGCCAAAGCAGAACAACTAGCTAGGTTAGCTGAGGTTCAACTGGGAAAGCCAACTTATGTATCTGAAAGTACATACGCGCCACGCGTCTACCCGCAGGTTGTGGTAGAGATGGAGGTAATAGCAGAAGTACCACCCACCACACCAATCAGCCCTGGAGAGGCGGAGATTAGTGTAATCGTTCAGGTGAGCTATGCCATACTACAATAATGAAGAAATCTCCAGGCAATCCCCTTATACTAAATTTTAATTGCTTCATCTTTTACTTAATAGTAGTAGTTATAGTAACCGTCCAATGGTCAGCATCTTCCTCTATCCAAGGGCGACTGTATTCCAAGAAGGTGGTAACAGTACCTTTCTTGAGTGCCTTAAAAGTCCACACTTCTTCGCCAGGAGTACCTGGTGGTTTATCAATCCCTGGTCCCACAAACTCGTGGCTTACCTGTTTAATTATACTTTCATCACTAATCTCCGCATCCTCCAACCACTGAAAGCCTGTTGTTGGATTAGAACCCAAAGTCACCGTAAGTTCTCCTCCCACTACTGTGCTCATCACCACATCAATGTGAGGCTGATTTGGAAATTCCCCAATAGGAATACATACATCGGAGTATCCAGTCGGTGTTACTGGTATTACAGGAGGTTCCTCAGTGCAACCACCCACAAACAGTAATATACCTACCAACAGTAATACTAGATACCACTTGACTCTTTTCATCTTTTACCTGCTTTCTTTTTCCCTTGTGTCCTCAGTGCCACTTGGCCACGATGGACTCCCGCTGGAAGAGACCTACGGCAATCCGTAGAACGAGTATATCCACCAAGCTGATCCCCAGCGCTAGGATAAAGGTTAGGAGAGGGGTAAACCAAAC
Source organism: Dehalococcoidia bacterium (assembly GCA_030615965.1). GTDB lineage: Bacteria > Chloroflexota > Dehalococcoidia > GIF9 > AB-539-J10 > RBG-13-51-36. The sequence continues at coordinate 6,059 of JAUWYE010000033.1, forward strand.
CAACCCGGTGACTTGGACTCCGATTAGCGCCAAGACAGGCAATATAATGACCAGAGCCATATTCTGGGCGCTTCTAGCATCTTTGGCCCGGGAGGAGCCGATGACCCCTAGCATAAAGCTCAGCAGCGCCACTGCTGGCGTAACGAGAAAGAGGAAGATGAACCAGGAAGAGGTGAGCACCAGATCAACTAATTGTCCCCACCCCAGCCCGACTACACCTAGAATGAATACCCCAGCACAGACCCAGGTCATAACTAACGCTGGCACAGCCCCCGAAAGAGCCTTACCCAACAGAAGCTCCCAGGTTCTCACTGGTGTTGCCAGAAGTGCCTCCAGGCTTCCCGACAGCTTCTCGTCGACGATGCTGAAGGTGGCAAAACTGATGGCAATCATCGTCGGGATGAGGAGAAGATAAAGATTGAACTGACTCAGCAGGAGCACCTGAAATTGCTCTCCAACAGCAAGCCCGGCCGCTAAAGGGAGTACCTCTCTAAGCTTTTCTAGAGCGGTCTGGAATATCGGATTTGCTACCATAGCCTCACCACCAAAGCGGTCGACGAGCCAGATGAAAAGTATCGCCTGTCCCACGATGAGGAGAGGTGCTAGGGTGACCAACAGCGCGCTATTGATGTCACGCAACATCACGTGCCATTCCTTCCTCAATATGTTGCTGATTCGCCTACGAGTCATGACCTTCTTCCTCACGAATAAGGGTTAAGTAAACCTCCTCAAGGGAGTGCCGTTCTTCAGAGACAGCCATTACCCTTCCCCCGGCCTCGACGATACACTTAACCAACTCGGGACGTTCATTCTCCGGGTCATTAAGCTCGACCAGAAGTTGATTTTCAGCCTGCTTAAGCTGCTGCACAAAGGTTAGCTTGGACACTGCCTCCACAATGGTGCCTGGCAAAGACTCCAGACGAACCACCACCTGTCGGCGGAAAAGGTGTTGACGAAGGTTCTCCGCGGTGTCCAGGGCTAGAAGCTGAGCTCGGACGACAGCGATACGGTGACAGAGAAGCTCTGCCTCAGTGAGGTTGTGAGTACAAAGAAAGATGGTGTGGCCTTCTGAGCTCAGCCTTTTGATCATGTCTCTCACCTCTTGCGCTGCCTCGGGGTCAAGACCGGCGGTGGGTTCGTCCAGGAATAATACCTTGGGTTCATGAAGAAGTGCCCTAGCCAGGGCCAGACGCTGCTTCATTCCTTTGGAGAAGTTGCCTACCTTGTCTTCTCTCCTTTCCCAGAGTCCCATTATCTTAAGGTACTTTTCTACCTGATGATCAATGTCAATGTTTGGATAGAATCCAGCGAAGAACTCAAGGTTGTGGCGGGCGCTGAGGCGATGATAGAAGCCTGGAGTCTCGGTAAGCAGTCCGACGGCTTCATGAAGCTGATCGACCTCTTCATCGGTACGCCATCCGGCAACCACAGCATAACCTGAAGTAGGAGAAATAATACCTGAAAACATGCGAATAGTGGTTGTCTTACCTGCCCCATTAGGACCGAGGAAAGCCAATACCTCCCCCTCCGCCATTTCAAGGCTAATGTCTTCTACTGCTAGCAGTTCACCAAATCTTTTGGTCAACCCGTGAGCCTCGATTACCGCCATCTTACCTCTCCATTTGATTCCCTTGTATTGTATGCCATCAGCAATACTGGCACAACTGAGTAATGGCTACTCTAAATAGCGGGGCTAATTCTTGCCACACAGAATTGACATGGTTTAGCCTGTTAGTCTAAACTCCAGATTGAAGGTTCTACCTATCATAAACAAAGCATAGTTATGGGAGGAGTGTCATGGCCAAGCAAGTACGCAAATGTCCGCAGTGTCAATCCACAGACCTCCAGCGCGAACATCTCGGAATCTCGGCGTCACCCTTGCCGGTACAGTTTGGTACCCAGCTCTTCAAGAAGCAGGAACTACTTGCATATGCCTGTAAGAAATGTGGGTTCGTGTTTCTTTATCTTGAAGTGGAAAGATAAGATATATTATTTTTAAAAACTGATATAATTATAATGAAGTACAACAATCATAGTAAGTAGTAGAGGGTTATCATGGCACGCAGTGATGAAAGACTAAACAAAATTTGGGAAAAAGGTGCAAAAGTACGAGGTAAGAAGTCAGATCTATACAGAAAAGATACAAAGGGTAGAATCATCTACAAACACAGTTATGGTAAAACCTCGAATATGGGATGGGAAGTGGACCATAAAAAACCAAGGGCTAAGGGCGGTAGTGACAACATCCGTAATCTAGTTCCCAAGCATTGGAAAAGTAACCGAGCAAAGTCTGACAGGTATTAAACCTAGTATTTTGTTCTTAAAGGGGTGTATGTTACTCAGGGTTGAACTATTAGATCTAGCACGTGCGCGCATGCGTGATGCCGAGCTGCTGTATCGCCGGAAAAGCTATGACGGAGCAGCATATTTATCTGGGTATGTTGTTGAGTTTGCTTTAAAAGCCAGAATCTGTAGGCAACTAAAGTGGCCCGGCTATCCTTCAAAAGACAGTGAATTTAAAGGTAAAAATAGCTTCAAAGTCCATGATTTTAATTCCTTATTGGAATTCACCGGAATCTCTCCCAAAATCCGTAATGAGTGTGCTGTTGAGTGGTCTACAATGAAAAGTTGGTCTCCTGAATATCGCTATAGGCCTATTGGAAGTACAACTCAACAAGACGTTCAACAAATGATTACCTCTGCCAAAGTTTTGATGAAAAACCTCCGTTGATATCAGGTTTTTCTATTTGTTTAGCTTTTCGAAACTGTATTAGAGTTTTACTACACAAAGGAAAGTCCTCTCGACTAATAAGCCCATAAACACCTTGCAGCTACGCCTGAGGGAGTATTGGAGAATACCTGTATACCGAAATATATAGTATCTTATTTTTGAATGCACAGAACGTCAAAATGTGCAATTAAGGAACCTTTACGACGACATGGCTCCCTAGGGTACCGCCCTCCGGCCCCCGAGGCTATCCAGCCAGCTCCAATCTGGGGAACTCCGACCCAGCAAGCGATACGGTACTTGAGGACCGGTTAGTTCGTAGAGACCCACACACCGGCCTCGCTAGCGGACTCTTCTGGCCAGCAACAAGCAACAACAGGAGGGCGAGGGAACATACCTTCTCATCCTGTTGTGATCAGAAGGTCTGCCCAGTGGGCCCAGTCACAATCTGGGCTTCCATCAGAATCCGTCACCAATTCTAACAACACGGTTTCACCTGCAAAGTCAGACATAGGGATGCTTGCATCCACCCAACCCGGCGTTTCGGTGAAGTACTCAAATCGATCTTGCCCATTTAGAAGCACTTTGAAAAACAATCCTTCGCTACAACTACCATCGCCCAATCCCATAGAGAAAGAGAATGTGATTCTCTCGGTTTGCGGTAGGAAGAGTAAGAACTGAATAACAGTCTGTCCATAGGCAGGTGGATGGGCAAAGATGGTCGCCTTTCGTACGCCGCCGGAGGTACCGCTTGTTCGCTCGCCTGAGCCATAAAAACTCCTATGCCGAAACGTACCGTCGAACTGAAGTCCAGCCGTGAATTGAGCATCTCTAAGATCATAAGGAAGGGTGACTTGCTGGACTGGCTCAAATACAAAGAGGACTAGCGCAGGAAGCTTGGTTTCCAGATAATACTGCCCCTGTCCTGAAGATCTGATGCCGTCAGGTAATATCATCATAGGCTCATCAGGCACGAAAAAGCCTGCCTGTATGTGGGTACCCACCGGGGCTAACACAATCCTGGGTTCCCCCCACTGTGCCCAATCCCATCCTGCATCTCCATTGGGTCCAGGATTGGTGGTAAGGCGCAGGACCACCTGTTGACCTCCATAAGGGGTCAGATCAAGACTTAGGTGTTGCCAACTCTGTTTCTTGTAATGCTTACGGAAGATCTCACGGCCCTGTATATGAACGATGAACGTCACTCCGTCGGATTTCTCAGAACCGTCTCGCAGTCCAATATCAAATTCTAGGCTGATACTTCGGTCATCCGGCAACGAGATTGTAAACTCCCCAAATGCGTCACCGATAACATCCTGCCAAGGGGGGTGAGCATCTACGGCAGGTTTGAGGATGCCCGAAACAGAAGCCTCGTGCGGATGGAAGCCAGCCCCCTTTTCCAAGGGTAGTATCACGCCATTGACCACACTCCCTGTTCTGGCTAAATGAATCATAGATAACAGATCGATTTCTTCACTCTCCAGTCTAAACAGAGCGACGTTGTTCGTAACACGCGCTTCTGTCACACAAACGCCTTCTGGCAAGGAGTTAATATGTAGCTGGGAGTGATCACGAGGCATATCGCTCAGGAGATAACTTCTCTCTGGATTCAGTCCCAGTATTGCTGTTTCATTGTAGGCACGCCAGTCAGGAAGACTTCGGTCAGTTGTGATGTGTGTAGTACCAAAGACGCGTTCATATCCTACGCTGTCCCCAGGCAGAACAAGAATCGAACCGGTTTTCGTTCTTCGCAGAGTCGCGATTTCGCCAGCTTGTCCCACGTATTGGAATAGGGTTTCATCCTCCCAGTCCTTGTCAAAGTCAGGCCGCGACCCAAATTGCTGCCAAGCTCGGGTGACCGACAGAAACGTCTCGGTGTAGATATCCTCCGGGGACCATGCCAACCCGCCGAGAGGAAGCGTTGGCAAGACACCCCAAACTTCATGTGAATCCAGATATTCGTGATAAAGCTGCAGATTAAAATCCGGGTTCGGCAGTCCCAGATGGCCATAGGGCAATGTATATCGACTGAATAGGAATGCACTTATCGGGTGTGGTTCTACCCCTTGCGGAACTTTGTCCCTTTGGGCGAAGCTCTCACGGAAAAAGGTGACTTCGTTAAGCCCTTCTCCGCTGAAGGCGACTTGTGGCATTGCTTCAGCCAATTCCTCGTGTAGTAGCACGTTGCCCTGGGCAGAGTTTAGCCCTTCAATCAGGCCATTGGCATCATTCATGATGAAGAGACTGGTGTCCAAATGGAAAGCATCCACATGATATTCTTCCCACACTTCCCTCAGTCGTTGAACGAAGAGCTTTCTGAATGCAGAATCGGCCGGATTAATGAAGGCAATACGATGGGGTGACTGCGTTTGTTCCCACAGCCAACCGACAAGATTCTGTCCCCAAGGGTCACGAAATTGAGATTCCTGGAGGTTGGCGTATGCAGGATGATTAGGTGAAACGCCAACTAGATTCGTATGAACCATGACCCGAAATCCACGTTGATGAGCCGCTTCAACGAAGCTACCGAAGCCAGCCCTTGCAGTGTATTCCGGATAGTTGACATCATACCCATCTTTGCGCCAGTCCGGGACGTACAGTAACGTTTTTGTGGGATCGGTTTGCTCCACTAGCCTATTCAAGACCGTCATATCCAACTCGCCACGTAAGATTACAACCAAACCTATCCCTTCAACCCACGAGGGCATTCCTGATAGCGGTCTGGGATTGAATGTTTGCTCCATCCAGCTACGGTAGTGCCCTGCGGGAACACGCCAGTCCCCTGCATAAGTGTTCAATCTCCATGTAACGGATTTGGCGAATTTGAGCGTATCGAAGGGCGCCTGGTTTTGCGTTTCAAATCCGAGAGCAAAACTGTTCTCCCCACGTTCGTAGTGAAGCACCTTATGCTGAAACGTTTCGTCTTCGCTTCGGACAGAGAAACCTCCACGCTGTCCTTGGATAATTGCCAACTGCGCTTCCCACTCCCACGCGTCTGGATATGTGACATCTATGTATGCATGAGGAGACCCTGCATCTATTCTCTGTCCTCCATGTGCGGGAAGAATCAGTTCCAGATTGCTCACATCTAGATTGCCAATTCCCCACTGAATACCATACACGCCCCCACTGTCTGCAACAGCTTCCTGCTCAATAACCAGATCGCCTGTATCCACGTCAACAGCTATGAACATGCTGGTTTCATTCTGTCCCTGGCTGAACGTCATCTTTATTCTCAGCGGATCGAGTTTCGTTATCTTTGTGACTTCGGATTGGCTTGTCCAGACTGCCCCGCTCACACTCCTTAGTATCCCACTGTTCCCACCAAGACCTGTGGACAGGGTATATACTTCCGCAGTTATTCTGTTAGTGACCTGAGTGATAACACCATCTTCAAACTGAATTTCATAGGCATCCGTCGATATTGAGATCGCATTATCGGTAATCGAAATATCCACATCTTGTGGCGCGGTTGGTGCTGCCTTTTCTTTCTCCGGGACTGTCGCGGCACAAGACACCATGAACAGAGCTACGACGACTAGACAACTCACGACCGGCCACATAGTCTTCTTTTTCATCTTGCTTCCTCTCATCGGCAGCCCTCCTCTGCTGCCTGTAGCTTCAGTGTGTATGTATTGTATGCAAACGATACGATTTCGAGCGGCAGATGTCAATAGTGTGTGAGGTGTAACTACAGGTTAATAAGGAACGATTTTAGACAGGCAGAAGCGCCCTGATGTCGTACTAGCCCCAAGAGCCCCACGCCGCGAAATGTGGCTTGCGCAGATAGGAAAGTCTCAATCACCTGCCCCTTAACCCACCAGAACGAATGCTCTGGTAAAATGGGCTAGTCGGGCGCATAACTAAGGTGTTATGAACCCCACCTCCCTATTCGAAGCCCTATTCGGCCCAAGATTACCCCCCTGCGTGCCCTATCCCGCCCGCTCCACCCCACTTTTTTCTGACCTGTATTCAGATTGTTTCGGGGACAGATAGGGATTTACACGCAAAAAGCCCGGATTCTCGCCTAGGTGCTTGCATTGAATTTCACCATATACTATTATGGCGCAAAGGGGGATACCTACAAGGGGTTCAAGGATTAACACGGCATATAGAGGGTCAATTGGACGAAAGAGACAGAGACCGACAGGAACTTCCACAGGAGAAAGGTAGCCCTTCTGACGGCAAGCGCAGTGGCTGCCTCAAGCAGGGGTGCTTCATTACTATCGTGATTGCCTTCATCTTGTTCATCGTTATCCCTTTAATTAGCAACACTGCAGATGAATCTACTGATAATGGAACTTCAGAAACAAGTTCAACAACGCCTACAGAGACTACTCCCACGGAAACCGTCGAGCCACCCCCAGAGCAGACAGGAGAGACTGGACTCCCGGCGGTAGAAGAGGCTACAGCCGAGCTTCCGGAGGATATCCAGGAAACCCCATCGTCCGAGGAGCTTATCATCCGTGAATATAGCTGGGCTTATGGCGGTGAGGAGTGGACGTGGGAACTCAGAGTTTACCAGTCGATGTACGATTACTTCAAAGAGATGCCCCGCCCGCCTACCACAGACTATTCTGTATACGTGACCAACCCGCTGGACAACCCCTATATAGACAGACTCGTCGAGAATCTAAACAAAGCAGCGGCAAAGGAGAATTATTCCGAATACCAGACAGTGGAGTTTGCCACCGCTTTCGTGCAGAGCCTTCCCTACACAACCGATTCAGCCACGTCTCCTTTCGATGAATACCCGCGATACCCCATAGAGACCCTGGTGGATAATGGAGGTGACTGTGAGGACACGTCAATATTGCTTGCTTCGATACTTGATGGAATGGGGTATGGAGTAATCTTGATAGGACTCCCCGAGCACTGTGCCGTCGGGGTGAAAGGTGGAGACAATATATACGGCACCTACTGGGAGTATGAAGGGGAAAAGTACTTCTACATAGAAACGACAGGCTCAGGTTGGCCAATCGGCGAACTTCCGGACAAATATGCGGAAGCTTCGGCACATCTGTACCCCATGGTACCGGTCCCAATCATAGACCATAACTGGCATCTTGAGAGTAAGGCGTTATGGGCTGAATTAACCGTTGAAGTGACGAATCTGGGGACGGCAACGGCTTCAGATATCTATGTACTGGCGGGCTATGACGCAGGTGATGGTCAGGTATGGAATCTGGTGCAAAGCGAAACCTTTGACTTGGCTGCCGGCTATCACTTAGACATTACCTTGAATCTTCGCTTTCCACCATCTGACATACACACCAGGGTATTGGTGCGGGTAGTTATGGATGGATATAGCGTTAGCAGTAGCCACTCTGAATGGTTTGATACCTAAATTGTATTCGCATATGCACTTTAATCCCGGGCCTGCCCCAGGAGCACCACGCCGCGAAACGGGGCTATTTGTTACTTATACTCGGCGTTACGCCCTTTCATAAAACATCTAACATTTAGTACTTGACAATTATTAATTTCACGCCTAAAAACCAACGATTCTAAATAAAAAGTAGCACCTTAACAATTGAATAGGATGACTGGGGAAACAACATTTTATCACAGTTTTTAAATGGGAGGTGACCTCTTCCACCAGCCTCCATCTAGATAATTATCCTTGTTATAGCCGTGTTTCTCTAAAACATCTCTATTTTCATCCCAGGAACCAAGCATATACCTTTTCATACATGGCGCTATCAATAGACGAAGAACAAACCAATAGACAGGGATAGCAACAATTCCAACAACCCAATTTACGAAGAATAACATTACAATCCCGACAATAAAAAGCATAATCCAACTGAGTTGAAGAAATATGTTTATAATAGGAGAATAGAAAATCGCTGGGGCAAACAACGGGCTGGCTCTCCCGCCAATTAGGCAATAAGACTGCCATACTGCAGTCACCGCTAAAAGTATTATGCCAGCGAATAGCAACCACATACTGAGATTTTAGTATCTGTGATTATAGTCTGTCAACACTCCTAGAACGAAGTGGGATGGTTCGTGAGGCTGTTGATAAACAATCGGTAAAAAGCAACCTTTATTGGCAATTTATGGCTCTTTTTAGTGCCTTCCAGTGTTATAATCCAAGTAACATGAAAAATGAAGAAACAAATATCGCAAGGAGGGTAGAGATGGTTAAATTGGCTCCCCGACAAGTTGGGAGATGTGGCGAA
>JAUWYE010000094.1 GCA_030615965.1 Dehalococcoidia bacterium
GTCTTTGCTACCAGCGGAGAGATAACACCTAGAGCACCTGAAAAGACACCCCTGACCCAGCGGATTGAGAAGGCTAAGCAGTATAAGCGTCAGGGCTTATCACTAGGACAGATAGCCAAGCTGATGGGAGTAACTAAGCCAACAATTAAGAATTACCTTGAGGATTACCCATATAAGAAATAGCCTAGCCAGCGGGTTTGGTGAGAGGATATGCTGGTACTGTCAGACCGGTGATTTATCGTTACACATTCTGGCTTTTTGTTCACTCATTGAAATGTATGTAGTATAATTTCATAGTTGGTTGATATGAGACGTTACATCAGCACTCAACATCGTTTTTTCGACTATTTAGTCACGTTTCTTGGCTCCATTTGTTGCCTTGGAGTGGGACTTGCTGTCCAGCGATTAGGTAAATTTGGTAAATTTAGAAGTAAGGAGAAGTATATTAATATTCAGGGCATTTCCCACGTTTCGAACCTTGAATTTCATTTTCATCCATATGACTTATTAGAGTCACTTGCCAGGGATAGTTGGCCATCAGTAATTGAGTTAGATGAATTCCCATTAAGCGGCGAAACTACCAGTATGTTAGCTCCTGTGAGATTAACCGGCCAGCTAAAATTGCATGCACACCTGATTGAATCGGCTTTTATACAGTATTTTGAATCAGTGTGTTCAATAGTCGAGAATAAATATGGTAAAGGCAGGCAGTCATGGCCTGAGGTGTGGAACTTTGGTCGCGTGGTGCGAAACGCGTTTGCACACGGAGGTGAAATATATTTTACCAATCCGAGAGCGTCTGCAGTCACTTGGAAGACATTGTCCTATAGTCCAGCTGATAATGGTCTTCAAATCGTCTTTCGGGACCTCGCCCCGGTCGAGATCATTTTATTGATGGAAGATATGGACTCTGCAGTTTAGCCTCGCATTGTTGCTACTCTTCTGCACTCCGCATTTGTCACTGGCTAAGCCAATTTTCATCCCATGCCCATAAGTTGTCAAGCTAGTCCTTGTTATGCGCAAATCAAAGCCTATGGTTTCACATTCTGACGAAAAGTTATCGCCTTATCTCCCCAAGACCATCTCCCTCTCCAACATCGTAACTACATTCCGCATACCTTCTCTATTAAGGAAAAGTGGGAGAAGTTTCGCACCGAATAGCTCAAAAGTCACCAGAATCAAAATCTGGGTGGTTAAAAAGTCAAAGAAGACCAACTTTTATTAATACTTTCGTGTCCGAAATTGCCCATCAACGAGATTACCCCAATCAAAGTCGAAACTTTAAAAAATAATAAAAATTCTCTAGCGGTTCAGCTACCCAATCAATCCTTTCTTGTGTCCCATCCCACTTCTATTTAAGCGCCGCCTTGGTATAGCTGATTCACCGGCTCTGTGATGTCGTGCTCTCGCCATCGACACAGGAACTGTTCTCCTCGATTATTGACGCAAATATTCAACCATCGTACAATGTTAATGTATTATGCCTATAATAAATGCTTGGCACCGACTTAGCGACCCTGAAGCTATAAGGCGCATCCCCCGAAAGGCGGGCGTATATGAGCTCGGCAACAAATACAGGACCGTCATATATATAGGTCACGCCAAAGGTGGCAATCTCCGCCAAAGAATTAAGGACCATACTCGCGAATACGCAAATGACTGCATTCGCAGAAACGCTGTATATTTCCGCTACATGGTCATGAGGGCCTATGCAACCGGAGAGAGAACACTTTTCAAGGAATACAAAGCCAAACATAATAACAAAATCCCGCCTTGCAATACTCGCGACCCATCGCTGAGCCATTGAGAAACCGCCCCAGATAGTCACAAATTCTAGGAACACCAACAAAGCCCCGAAGTGAGCTGAGATGCTCTTTCCCATAGGCATTTAATAAAAGGGCGGTTTGTTTACTTGTACGCCGAACCCAGTATGCAGGGGGATTGACTGCCGCAACGCTGGGAGGTAGAATACAACCAGAAAGGAGGCAAGCGGTTGGCCTAGCAAGCAATCGGTAGCTTGTCTCTTAGCAATCCCTTAATCAGCCGGTTGGAGGTTCGAGTCCTCCGCGGCTCACTATTACCAAGCGGCATCTTTCCTTCATCAGATTGCTCGTAGCGAGCGTACCCACTGGCATTATTACTGCACATTTCAGCACTTTCCTGCCAGAATCTAAATGATGTTGCACTAAACGTCAGATTGTGCAAGCGATTAGTGACAGGTTGCGCACCTGCACCGAAAAGGATAAACTATCAGTAGCTGACGACGGATTGACCCAGAAGCTATGCTGCAGTACGAGGGTGTTCGCGACAGCGGGAGAGCAAGGCGCATGTATCTGCGGATAAAAGCATTCTTGGGCAGCTTTCAGTGCCTACTATCTTTGCTTGCGAAACTCATGGCACTTGCTGCGACTAAATCGAACCAAAATGGCTAGGTTAGCGATATTCACAAGTACACTTCATAGGCCTGACTGCCTGAGCTCGCTGCTGAATAACATATTGTGCCAGAAATACACCGACGTCAAAGTATACTTGGGCACCCAGGATGTCTCGGACCTTGAGTGCTTTGCCGTAAGGCACGCCATGAGGGCACTGCGTGAAAAGGGCATTGATATCGAGGTTGTCTATGTCCCGCCACAAAGAGGTAAATTTGTCGCCACCAAGAATGAGGTACTAAGAGTAATCAACGAACCGTACGCCTTTCATACAGATGACGACAATGTCTTCGAACATGATTATCTGGACGCATTAGTGTCAGTCTTGGATGCCAGGTCAGACATAGATTGTGTGTCAGGAACAAGAGTGCCTACGCTGGAAGTTTCGTTTGACCGAGAATGGGCTGAACCACTGGACGAGAATAAGAAATACAAGTTCTGCTGGCTCGACGAACAACGAATATTGCACTGGGCAACAAGGTTGCAGAGAGTAAACTATCCAAGAGAACGGAAAATTGTGAAAGTGGAAGCGCTTACCGACCCGTTCATGTTTCGAATGGATGCGTGGAAAGATCCCTTCGACAAGCAATTTGACGAGGGAGAGTTCTACCTCAACGAGACCGAATGGTCATATCGTGAGTTTAGGTGCGCCTTTACGCCTTTGGTAAGAATGTATCACTCGCAACCGCTGGAGGCTCTATCTCTCGGCCGAGCCAAGCATTTCGATTCAATCAACAGGGCAGCGTACTACTATGCAAAGAAGCATTTCGGGCTGGATATTGCTGGTGTCGAGTGGCGGCCCAAGTTCTGGCATGATTTGGAACTTACTGAGAGCATGTCGGTGGCTATTCAAGCTGCCGATGGGCCTGGATATCTGTCACCCCAGGACTATGATGGTGCGGTAGTAGCTATTGCCGATGCTCTGAATGTCGCCGAAGATTTCTGTACTAAACTATTTGGCCGTAGGGGAAACACGAAAGTGACTTTCGGCCCTGAAATAATGCGCAACATGGCCTTCGTCAAAGTGCAAAATCCTGGAGGCTCGATAGAGAAGGATATCCTACTCAAATTCCACAACGGAAGGTGGGTGATCAGGGGTGTGGGTAAAGCTCAATACTGGGGCCAAGTACGCTTTTGTCAGCCTAGTAAGTGGGCAGCTTCCAGCCCTGAGTCACTCCACGCTACTAGTTCGCTTCTCAACATTTTTCCTTAGCCTTCTTCTCAGTTTCGACGCTTTTGCCTTTTTCGGGTTCAGCTAGAGAGAAGAACTCTGGTCAGTTTTCCCCGGGGACGTTGGAGTCGACATAATACTGTTTTAATTGTCACTATGCATGGTGGTAGTCATGTGGGATCGCAGGTTATGCTTTGCAACTGGCATTGGCCCTCGCGGGATTCGGAGACGCTTTCACCGCAAGAACGTATCCCCCGTGCTGATCGCCGAATACTGTATCACAAAGGATTGACAGCGGTATGGTAAACGGCGCCAGCCAGCGCAGGAGCTTGCGAATGTATGGGTTTGTCCAAGCACGGAGGTGCAAGCTAGAAAATGGAGAGTTGGCTATATATTTGTGGTCCGTAATTTGAAATCCTGCCATCTCCATTCTTTTACGCAGGTCAGCGATGTCATAGTAGTTCTTTACAGAAAACGCTCGCTTGTGAGCAATTGAGTAGCTGTGTGGCACTCCACTGTAGCTCAAACTATCCACGCTCATTGCTAATACTCCCCGATCCTTAATAACGCGCCTCATTTCTCGCAAGGCTGCTAGGTCATCATCAATATGCTCTAGCACACAAACACTTATCACTTTGTCAAAGACACGCGCTCTGAAGGGAAGATGCTCCGCCATCGCCCGCGTGAAGTAATAGTGCTCAGAACCGAAAAGTAGACTAGCAGTTTGAACAGCCTGTGTGCTCAGGTCAATACCATACACAACGCAACCTTTGCTTGCTAACACACGGCTCCAGTACCCGTTCCCACAGCCTACATCGCACACTGCATCTCCGTATGACAGGTCTGCGTACTGGCCTTAACAGGCGGATCTCCCTTCTTCTAGTGGGATTCGTCCCAGAGTCAAAAGACACCAGTACACTTTGTAAGGTGTGCTTCGTTCGAATCGCGCTCAACACTAGTCTCCTAAGTGTTCCTGTTTTGGAGAATACACGCATGAAAGTCCTGCCCAAGAATGTTTAGGGATACTGGACAAGATAGTGCGACAGAGCGCCTCCACTGTCAATGAGATGAGCAGAAACACTCGAGCCATCCCTTGTCCTCTCACAGGCCCACCCTCATTCCATCATATGCAATGACAGCCTTGCCCTTCACCGCTTCTTCAAGCTCAGTATGAGTTTTGTTATAGTGATTGATGTGGCACAAGATAGTCTTTCTGATTCCAAGTCTCTGTCCCAGCTTGATAGCTTCTTTGACAGAAGTGTGGTCTAGTGTTTTCTTGGCGTAGAAAGGCGTACTTATGACCATGCAGTCACTTGCCACGAGGTACCTCCCGTTCTTGTGTATCCAATCCTTGCCAAGATGGGCACAGTCACCTAAGTAGACAAGCCGTTTGCCACGGTTGGTGAAAACATACCCATATGATGTAGCTGTATGTGGTACCCTCAGCGGAACTACTAAGAATGCGCCCTCTCTGAATGGTTTATGTGGGGGTGCCGGGAATAAGCGTAGCTTGTTTACATCGGTAGCCGGTCGGTATAGGTGCTGCAATCTCTTAAGCAATGACATGGGAGCGCAGAGTCTCGTGCCTGAGGATAGACCTTTGTCCCAGTAGTAGAATTCGCTGAGGCCAAGAACGTGGTCTGGGTGTTCGTGCGTCACCAATACCAGGTGTATTTCTCTTACGTCGTACTCCAGTATTTGAGTTCTAGTATCTGGGCCTGCGTCTATGAGAATCGTCGTCTTCCCATCTCGAACTATCAGCAAAGTTCTTAGCCTTCTCGATTTGTTGTCCGTTGACGCAACGTTGCAGTGCCTGCAGTGACAGCCGATGACTGGCACCCCTTGACCTGCTCCCGTTCCTAGGAATAGTATTTCCATGTTCTGGCTCCCCTTTTCCCTGACGATTCACATGCGAGCGTGGGGCCTTGAGGAAATCGCAGCAATCAGTGCTCCAGCTTTCGGATTCATGTAACTCGCCTCTGTTTTTCTGAAACCCGTAATAACAACCAGGATTTCATATATCAACCACTGTGACTATGTTAGAATTCCTGCTGGCTGGCTGTCAAGATGCTCTCAATAAGCCCAAAACGAGTCCGCGCAGCCAGTGCTACACTGTGGCACCCAGAAAATGCTTCGTCCCAGAACCCTTGAGATGCTTATCTGGGATTGAACATTTAGCCAGTTTGTGCAACGATGAACCTGTAACCTGAACGTCCAGTAAGCGAGATTACCGTTGAAACCGAGAAAGACCACTCCGGGATAGTTACTCCTTAGCTACTCATCCGCTCCAAATCCGCGTGTTGGGCCACTCTACCTCCGGAATAGCCCCTTCACTTTGTCAAAGAAAGAAGGGGAGCGAAGCTTCCTTAGGAAATCGCCCCATTCTGCTTCAGCTTTGGCCTTTCGCTTAAGGTCTTTGATTCGTTGTTCCATCAGTTCCAGGACTCTCTTCTCCTCGCCAGCATCCAGCCACGTCCCGTGCCCTCGTTCGCAGAAGTCCAGTTCAAGGTTATAGGCTCGGTAGTTGAAGCGTTGCATTGCCTCCCTACACTTGGGACAGGGAAGCTTGCCTTGAAAAGTGCTAAATATCATGGTTCCCTTGATTTCGTCCTTGTCCAGCACTATGTCCTCTAATTGGTCCAGCTCCCCATAGTCCAACCACATACCCTGGCACTGGGGGCATCGGTCAACCTCGATGCCTTTGTAATTCTCGGGCCTTAA
>JAUWYE010000068.1 GCA_030615965.1 Dehalococcoidia bacterium
CAATGCTCCCGTAGATTTGCAATCTCCAGGAGATAGGGGTTCAAACCGGCACCAGCCACTGTTCTGCGAAAGGTTGCCTCATGCATACGTGGCGAACAGGCGCCGATGACCACCCGGTTAAGCTGATGCTCAGTTATAGCCTGCTGGATAGCTGCTTGGCCAGGATCACTACAGGTGAACTTATTGTCTTCAACATAAACTACCTGAGGTAACTTTCTCGCCGCTTCAGCTACCTCCGGGATATTCACAGCCCCAGCTATGTTACTGCCGCAGTGGCAGAGGAAAACTCCAATTCTAGCCATGCCTTATTCTCCTTTTAGATCCTTACTCGTGAGCAGTCCAACAGTCGTGCACGGTCAATTCTTTCGGCGCTTTTGGGCAATTCTTTTCAACACTTCGAGGCTACCAGTTGTGTGCATAATAACCGCCACATGATACCTCATATCCAAATTATTATCAAGCCGAAATCGGCTATATTTTAGATTATGTGGAAAAAATTTTCTAGAATTATAGCAAAATTACAATACAGATTGCTAATAAGTCCAGCGCAAGCACAAGTGAGAATGACTGTTGCCTTACCCACACTACAGATGATAAAAGACGGATGGGCTTATTATTAGCCATCTGAGGTTGCACATTTAGCTATTTACCCGTAAAATGCTTAACGTTGCCCCCATCGTCTAGAGGCCTAGGACGTCAGCCTTTCAAGCTGAAGATCAGGGGTTCGAATCCCCTTGGGGGCATTTTCGAGTCTACAGTCAACTGTCTAAATCTCGACCCAATTTTCCTTGCCATTGCCAGCCTTCCTCTTTTGTCATTGCGAGCAAAGCGTGGCAATCCCTACGGCTAAATTCTAAATCCTAAACATAGGCGTTCAGTAGCCAGCAATCAGCCATCAGCCGCCTACCTCTCTTGAGGCGTGAAGGAATCCTTTCCTTCACAGTATTGGGTTCTCTAAGAGGGTGGAGGATTCTCTCGATGAGCGTGCTTATGGTTGGTTCTTTAGGGTGCATTAATTCATAACTCCCCTTCCCCCTCTTATCTTAAGAGGGGGAATTTTGGGAGGCTGCATTCCTTTAAAAGTTTGGGGTGTTTCGGTTCCTTGGGAGGGTACGAGACCCTCGCTCACCGAAAGCTGACCGCTGATGGCTGAATGCGTATGCTCGGGATTTGGTGCTTGGGATTCAGGATTTTTTATTCTTCTCTTTAATTAGACCTTTCACACTCAGGTATACCGTAGTCCTACGACTGAGGCGAGGCCCTTCGCTTCGCTCAGAATAACACCTCCACCCTGTCCTTGCGAGGCACCCTTCTTCCTGTGTCATTATGAGGCTGGCAAAGTCAGCCGAAGCAATCCCGGCGGGTAGAACGTAGTGGAAAAATAGAGTTCACCCCTTTTTCCTACGTACACTCATCCGGGAAGGGGGAATGGTCACGGCAATTCACCCGGGAATGGTCAGGGTTCTATAAGTTATGGAGGAACTATAGGAGTAAAAAAGAAATTAGCAGTGATACTGTAGTCACCGTTCATGGCGATGGTGGTTGAGGCAGCGTTGACATTGGCAATGGTGCCCACATCGCCAGTCCAGTTGTCAAAATAGCAGTCGACAGGCCATGGAGTGGCTACCAGGTTGACCACCGCACCTTTGTCACAGGTAAACGTGCCTCCTCCAGGTATAGTGACCGAACCAAACGCCGTGCTGCTGATAGTGAGATATTGCTTGGCTGGAGGGACGCCAGCGGGGTCAACAGCATGGGAGCTATTCCAGTTATCCCACGGTATGGCGACATTCTCTGGAGTGGTATCCCAGTTATCATGGACGATAACATAGTCGTCTGAAGGTAACGGACCTGAACCATCGGGGTCCCAGTTTAGAATATATCCCACGCCGGTAACGGCGTGACCGATACATTCCTCTCCTTCGTAGAAATTCCATTCCTCTTCAGGGTTATCATAATCATGCTCCTCCCAAGAATGATTTAGCGCGCCCCCCCACTTAAATACATGTATCGTCTCGTTGGTTGCTGGGTCAGTTTTCTGTATTCCGGTAGGGTCCGGGTTCCAGTAGGTAAAACAGACTACCAGCGGTCTGCCGGCATCAATCTCAGCCTTATAAAAAGGGAAGCCCGTAGGGGCGACCCAACCAAAGTCGGGAGGCATCGCCCAATTATAACCAATTTTCCCGGCAGGGAGAGCAGGAGGAGGGGTGGCGAATAGGTTGGCGGCATCCCAGCGGACAAATTCCCAAGCCCCCGGACCTATATCAATGGCGTAGGTTCCCTTGGCGGCAGGTAGTCCGTTGCCGTTGGCTCGGTCTGGGCTGCCGTTATTATTTGTATCCATAAAATAGCCGAGGTACTCCGCCAACGTCTCAGGTATAAAATCGTCAGTTACATTTTGAGTTACATTTTGAGCATTAGCATGTCCCATTACAACGTCCCAATACTCCACGATGTTGACCATCGCCATCGGGGCACAGTAATTAGTAGTATCAGGAGTCGGCAAGGTGTTAGTAGGTGGCTGGTTTGTGTCGGGAACACCGCCTATTAAAGTCCCAAGGGCGAAATTAGCGGTGATAGTGTAGTCACCGTTCATGGTGATGGTGGTTGCGGCGGCGTTGACATCGGCAATGGTGCCCACATCGCCGGTCCACTCGACAAACCGGTAGCCAGCATCTGGAGTCGCCACCAGGTTGACCACGGTACCTTCGTTATAGGTATACGTGCCCTCTCCAGGCGTGGTTACCGAACCACACGCTGTGCTGGTGATAATCAGTTTATACGTGGTTGTAGGGCCGCAAGCAATGACGTTACCTAAAACAATACATAGTAGGACTGTAATTAAAGAGACTGCGATTAATTTGCGATTCACTTCCCCTCCCTTGTAATACTCTGGTCCTCTACAGAGTAAAAGTTTAGTTTTCCCAGAATCTCGGTTAATACTATCAATACTACACCTCACCCTCCGCATTGTCAAGGTTTTTTCTGTATTTTCACTCTTCCCAGGCACCTTCACCGATAAGCGGCACGAAATAGCAGCCACCCAGGTTTTCTATCTCGTTTCTTTTCTTCAGTTTAGTGACCCTGAGTAATTCTTGCTGCCATCGAGAGCCTACAGGGATTACCAATCGTCCATTCCAGGTTAGTTGCTCCAAAAGAACTTGAGGCACGGTGGGAGCACCAGCAGAAACTATAATAGCATCGTAAGGGGCTCCCTCTGACCAACCCAAAGTTCTGCCAGCTACGTGAACTTCAATGTTGGAATAACCAAGCTTATCCAGAACTTGCCTAGCCGATTCCGCCAATTCAGGTATACACTCCACGGTAACCACTTTTTGAGCTAACTCAGCTAATATCGCTGCCTCGTAGCCGCTTCCAGTACCCAGCTCCAGCACCTTTTCATCCCCCCTGAGCTCCAAAGCTTGTACCATCAGAGCCACAATGAAGGGCTGGGAGATAGTTTGCCCAAAGCCAATGCTTAAGGGCCTATCGTCATAAGCGACATGATGTTGCTCTTGTGATACAAAGGCTTCACGGGGAACACGCTTCATAGCTTCAACTACACGGTTGTCGGCGATTTCGTGGTCAAGATATTTAAGTAAAGTCTGCCTAGCCCGCTCTAAATCCACCGCAGTTCACCCGCTGGGGATGCCAACAAAAGACAGGATTATGAGGACCAGAATTATAGCTCCGGCAATGATGCCGATGCGTTTTATTTCGGGCATGACATATTGATAGCGGCTGGTGAAATCTTGAGCTTTTGGGGACACCCGGGTCGGCGATTGTACCTCAGCAGGCAGCGGCCCTGGTTGTTGGGAACGCCCCTCCTCTGCCGCCTTTGCCACTCTAGCCCGATGCTTAGCTTTAGCACGCCGTGATTTTTTCGCCATTATCCCTGCCTTAGAGGAGATTGCTTATAAACTCTTGTGCTGGAAATATATGCATGACCTAAAAGTTGCTGGAGTTGACGGAGCTCAGTGCCACTTTGCAATTTACGTCTGGCGAAGCTATGACGCAAGGCCTGTGGTGTGACCTTGCCACCCAGACCTGCCCTGGAGGCATAACTTTTAATAATTTGCCAGAACCCCTGCCGAGTCAACCTCGTACCACGTCGGTTAAGAAATAGGGCTTCCTCTCTCTCGTCATATAATAAATCCAGCCTATCATTTCTGAGGAAATTTCCTAAAACCAGGCTTAAGCGCTGGTCAAAAGGAACTTGCCTCTTAGAATTAATATGCACACAATTTTGCTTCAAATCAATATTTTTTACATTTAATGATACTAATTCGCTTATGCGTACCCCAGTGGCATAAAGTAATTCCAGCATCACGGCATCTCTTTTAGCTTCCGGAGTGGATAGCTTTGTGGCCTCGGCAAGCAACTTTTGGTACTCAGAGGAAGATAAGAAGTTGAGTGCATGTCTGCTAACCTGAGGAGAGGGCAAATTTTGTGTCGGATTCTCCTTCATCCTCCCCGAATCAACCATAAATTTGAAGAATGACTTGGCTGATGCGACCTTGCGAGCGGTTGTCGCCACAGAGTATCTCTTCTCCCTGAGCTTGAGCAAATAGCTCTTCAAAAGCTCATCATAGGACTTGATTATGCCCTTTTCCTGCTCTACGGTAATAAATGCTGCCATTTGAGTCAAATCATTGCGATAAGCAGCCACAGTATTCCGGGAATAGCCTTTGTCCTGGGTCAAATATTGAAGGAAGGCCTCGATATCCAGCTTCATCATGCCTATTGTAACACAATCCGAGTTATTTTTGCCTCTATACCAGCCACTTGCTACAATAAATTTGCCGTGAAATCAGAGCAATTAAAAGCTTTGCCAGCAAAGCCCGGAGTTTATCTGTTTAAGGACAAAGAGGGTAAGGTTATCTACGTTGGCAAGGCTGCCAACTTGAACAGTCGGGTAAGGAGTTATTTTGGCGCTCCTTCTAACCTGTCATCTAAGATTCAACGATTAGTGGCAAAAATACAGGATTTCGAGTTCGTAGTTACCAATTCCGAGCAAGAGGCGCTTATCCTGGAATGCAACATGATAAAGAAATATACCCCGCGGTACAATGTGCGCCTCAAAGATAACAAGACTTTTCCTTACCTCAAGATAGACATTAACGCAGATTGGCCGGGTGTTTACATCACCCGCCAGGTTCAGAAAGACGGAGCTAGATACTTTGGACCTTTTGCCAGTGCTGGCTCGGTACGCAAAACCTTAAAGTTAATAAAGAAAATCTTTCCTTTTCGTAGTTGCAGCAAGCGCATCGAGGGTAAAGATAAGCGGCCTTGTCTCGATTATTATATCCGCCGCTGTCTCGGACCATGCATTGGAGCAGTGGAAAAACAGGAATACCACGACGTAATAAACCAGGTCATCTTATTTTTACAGGGGAAGCAGGAACTTATTCTTCGTGAATTAAACACCAAGATGAAAGCCGCAGCACAGCAGCTTCAGTTTGAGAGGGCAGCTTTGCTGCGCGACCAAATTAAGGCCATAGAAAAAGTCATAGAGGGGCAGAGGATTGCTATAACATTGCAGGGGGAAAAGGATATCATCGGTCTGGCACAAAATGAAAAACAGGCTTATGTCAAGCTCTTTTCTATTCGCAATAATAAACTTATTGGCCAAGACCATTTTATTATGGAAGGCATCCAGGGCGAGTCTCCCGGGCAAATAATGACCAGTTTTGTGAAACAATACTATGCCTCGGCTTCATATATCCCACCGCTGATATTGCTTCAGCACCCGGTGGACGAGCCTGTAGTGCTTTCTGAATGGCTTGAACAGCAAAGAGGGAGCAGGGTGGAGCTTCAAGTGCCACAGCGAGGAGCCAAAAAGAAGCTAGTGGATACAGTAGCTGAGAACGCTGCCCAAGGTTTAGAACTAGCCCAAGCTAAAGAGATGAAGGTAGAGGTTATAAGCTCCGGCTTACAAGAGCTAAAAAACAGACTACGGTTGCCCAAAATGCCCCGGAGAATAGAATGCTATGACGTCTCTAATATTCAGGGCGCTTTGGCCGTGGGCAGCATGGTTGTTTTGGAAAAAGGCTGGCCTAAACCAGCACATTATCGCCGCTTCCGCATCAAAACTGTGGCTGGCGCTGACGATTATGCCATGATTCAAGAGACATTGAGGCGCAGGTTTAAACGGGGCCTGACAGGCGAAGGTACCTGGGCAATCATTCCCGACCTTGTCCTCATTGATGGCGGCAAGGGACAACTTAACGCCGCTCTGGAGCTGAGGCAAGAATTAGGGCTAGACTCTATCCCCATGGTCAGCCTGGCTAAAGAAAACGAGGAGGTATTTATACCCGGCGACCCCAAGCCAGTTTATATAGCTAAAGATTCTCCAGCCCTCCATATACTACAAAGAGCCAGGGATGAAGCCCATCGCTTCGCTATAAGTTACCACCAGAGGCTGCGTCGCAAGGAAGTCATTATTTCTGTTCTGGATAACATCCCCGGCATCGGGCCAAGGCGAAAGAAGGCTTTGCTAAAAAAGTTTGGCTCAATTGAAGCTATCAAGGAAGCTTCGTCGGAGGAACTCAGCCAGACAGAAGGCATAACTTTGGCCCTGGCACAAAAAGTTAAGGAATATTTAAGAAATTCCCCAATGTTATAGCATTCTCGACCGCAAATGCCTCAGCATCGTTATTAAAATAGATATAGCTAGCTTTAACGTTTTGCCCCAGCCGAGCAATTCTTTGTGCCCATTGGGAAAGCTCTTCGTCAGAGTAACAACTGGAATATAGACCCTCGCTGCCATGGAAACGGACATAGGCAAAATCACTGGTAGCGACAAGGGGGCAGCTAAAGCCAGGCATGTCAAAAACGCACAACCCAACATTGTGCCCTCGTAAAATATCGAATACAGCGTCATCAAGCCAGGATTTATGGCGAAATTCAACTACATGCTGATATTTTCGCGGCAACGAAGATAAGAAATTCTGTAATAGCTCATCGTTGCGCTTCATGTTAGGAGGCAGTTGATATAGCAAAGGACCCAGTTTTTCTCTCAACAAAACAGCCCGAGATAGAAAGTTCTCCACCGCCGAACCTAAATTCTTTAACCTTTTTATATGCGTGATGAATCGACTCATCTTAACAGCAAAAATGAAGTTGTCGGGTGTGGATTCTCGCCAGGCGGTGAAAGCTTTCTCTGAAGGCAGATGATAAAAACTGTTATTGAGCTCTACAGTAGTAAATTGCCGGGCGTAAAATGGCAACCATTTAGGCTTGGGCAATTCCCCAGGGTAATAAAGCCCACGCCAGTGCTCATAATGCCAGCCACTGCAACCAACATAGTACTTTACTGACATATTGCCCTCACCCCCGATTTTTGTAGTTACCTGATTCCTCAGACATAACTACATTATTAATATTATCACCTAATCCAGTGTCCAGTCTCATAAACGAGATAGCTTCGTCCCGATAAATCGGGACTCGCAATGACAAGAGAAAGGTGCCCAAAATGACAGAAGAAGCTACGCATGGCAATAACTCCGATTGCATCGGAGCAAGTATTGACTTCAGTCCAAGATACATCCACAATAAACACCCATGGAAATACTTTTGATATTCCTATTCGCCCTTCTGGGTCTGGTAGTAGGCAGTTTCCTCAATGTATGCATCGACCGTCTGCCCCGGAATGAGTCCATTGTAAATCCGCCATCTCATTGCCCAGTTTGCCAGCACAAGCTAGCCGTTAAAGACCTCATCCCCGTATTTAGCTACCTCAGGCTTCGTGGTCGTTGTCGGTACTGTCAGGCGGCCATACCCCGGAGGTTATTCTGGGTGGAGCTTGCCACCGGCCTGATATTCGCTTTCCTCTACTGGCATTACGGCTTAAGTGTGGAGCTGGGAGTTATGGCTTTCTACGCCTGTCTGTTCATTATCATTTTTGTCATTGACCTGGAGCACGGGCTCATCCTGAACAAGGTGGTTTATCCCGGCATGGTTGTGGCTTTGCTTTTGGCTTTACTGCCTCAGTCCTGGCTTACCCAGTGGATAGTTAGCGGAGTTGCCAATGCTGCTCTAGGCGGGGGCATTGGCTTTGCTATATTCCTTTTGATTGCCATAGCCTCCCGTGGCGGCATGGGTTGGGGAGATGTTAAGCTAGCTGCTTTGATTGGTCTGGCTACTGGCTTTCCTCTGGTTTTTTTCTCCATTATTATGGGGGCTATCCTCGGTGGCATAGTGGC
>JAUWYE010000084.1 GCA_030615965.1 Dehalococcoidia bacterium
AGTCATGAAGTGAGGATGGGTTGCCAAAAACCTCATCCAGGAACGGTATCATCGACTGCCGAACCTCAGAGAGAAGAGGAGTAGTCGAGGCATTATCCAAATAGACCTTTCTCATATCGGCACCTCCCAGCTATACTCTCAATCTATTTTATATTATTTTAGACCAGCATGAGAAATTACATCAAGCCCACTTCATTGGCCCGGTAACCATTTCTTGAAACAACAGGAAGGTTGCTCTGAGCTCAGGGATACAATTGATTGCCTTCGTCATCCTCAATGATTATAGCATTCTCCGGGCAGCTTTCAGCAGCTTCCAATAGGGTGTTATCATCAACAGAAGAAGGGTCGAGAACTATGGCTTTGTTTTCCTCGTCAAGTGCGAAGACTGTTGGCGCGAAAGCAACGCAATTACCGACTCCAATACACAAATCTCTATCTACCTTTACCTTCACGCTTCACCTCCTTTCTAGTGCGAGGTTGATTTTCTCACACTACCACTAATATTATAATATTACCATTAAGCTAGGTATATGATATATATCACGTACAGCCATTGAGACACCCTATATAATCTTATCTAGTATACAAAATCAAGAAGGACTTATCCTAGCTCCTGGCATAGGACAACGACAAAAGAAACCAGCAAGGCTTGGAGAGAGGTAATGGCTGAGAAATCCAGCTCCATCACCGTAGTAGCTGTGGGTTGCAAGAAAGCCTTTGACCAGAACCCGGAGAAATACCTGGCTGAGGAAAAGAAGTAGGCTTGGTATTAGAGGCTCAGCTAACCAGCTATGTCGCCAGCCTGAATGATTGAGAGCAAACCAGAAATTGTTTGTGCTATAATTCAGCCGCGGGAATATACTTTATACCGAAAGCTACCTTTGAGGGAGAGTTACCAAGTTGCAGTTCAGCGGCAAGGCTGAGATTCTAAGGTGCTCATTTATTTTCTCCGGCTTGAATGATGACGAAGTCGGTGAACTGGCCAACCTTGCCATCGAGTATAGTTTTATGCCCAACGAGTTCATCTTCTGGGATGGAGATGCCCCCGAATGGTTCTACATCGTTACCCAAGGCAAAGTGAAGGTGGTTAAACATTCCTCGTTGGGGAAGGAATTTATTATCGCCTTTTTCGGCCCTGGCGAAATGTTTGGCGAGGTGGCTGTTTTCGAGAATAAGCCCTATCCCGCTTCAGCCCAAGCCGTAGCCGAAACCAAAGTAGTGGGAATTAAGAGAGAAGCCTTCCTATCTTTTCTTGCCAATCGCCCCCAGGTAGCCCTGAGGATTATTAATGTCTTGGGGGGGCGGCTCAGGGATGCACAGGGTCGCCTTAGAGACCTTGCCGGGGAGAGAGTTGAGCAGCGTCTTGCCAGTGTACTGCTTATGCTTTCGGCAAAGCTTGGCCTTACTCTCCCCTTTACCCGACAGGAAATCGCTGACATGGTGGGAACCACTACCGAGACGGCGATCCGGGTTATGAGCCAGCTGAAGGACAGAGGAATTATTCGTTCCGTCCGCGGCAAAGTGATTATCCTCAATGAGGAGAAACTCAGACTGCTGAGTGAAGGGCCACCGCGAGTATAGAACCACGCTCGGTTTATCTCCGCACGGCAATAATTAGTGATGATTCCCTATTTTGTATGATTCAAATCATAGTCGGCGATGCCAATAAGTTGTACTATTGTTGTAGAAAAGCGAAACCTATGCCGTAGAGGAGGTGATACCAATGTATAGTAAATGTCCGGGTCAGGATGGCAGAAATCTACGAGCGGCACTATACAAATGCCCAAACTGCGGTTATGAAGTTGAGATCTTCTCTGACGAAATAAAGGTGAAGTGCTATAAGTGTGGTGAGTATGTCTATCGGGACAAAATACCTTCCTGCATCGATTGGTGCGCTTCAGCCCGTCAATGCCTGGGAGAGGAGAGGTGGAAGGAGTTGAGAGGCGAGGACTAGTAGGGCTTATCCGCTCAAGAACCATTAACGGGGTAGGCAATGACAACGACTTTGAGGAAAATCATAAGAATCGACGAAGAGAAGTGTAACGGCTGTGGTGCCTGCGTTCCAGCTTGCGCTGAGGGGGCTCTTCAGATTGTTGATGGCAAGGCGAAACTCATTAGCGAGAGATATTGTGATGGTCTCGGTGCCTGCCTTGGAGAATGCCCTCAAGGAGCCATCACCATCGAGGAGAGAGCCGCCGAGGAGTTTGATAAGGAGGCGGTGAAGCTCCACCAGGAGGAGAAGCTTCCTAGAGAAGAGCTTCCCTGTGGTTGTCCCTCGGCTACGGCCACTCAGTTTGAGAGGCAAGAGGCGACAGACCAGCAGTCAATGCTCAGTCACTGGCCGGTTCAACTTACCCTGGTCGCGCCGACGGCGCCTTTTCTTCAAGGAGCTGACCTGGTGCTGACTGCGGACTGTGTCCCCTTTGCCTACGCCGGCTTCCATCAAGACTTCCTGAGGAACCATAGCCTATTAGTAGCTTGCCCCAAACTGGATGACTTCCAGGCCCACCTGAAGAAGCTAACCGATATTTTGAGCCATTCCCAGGTGAAGAGCCTTACCGTGGTGCACATGGAGGTGCCTTGTTGCTCGGGATTGGTCTATATGGTAAAACAAGCAATGCCCTTAAGCGGCAAAGATATTCCCCTTAAGGAGGTAACTATCGGGATTCGGGGTGACCTGAAGTCCTGAATCTTAGAAAGGAGGTATCAACGTGGCGAACAAGGAAGAGTTGAAGCTAGCGAAAAGGAGCTTAGGTAAATAGTCTTTGCCAGGGGGAAAAATGAATCTACGAGCTCTACACAAGTTAGGTTACGGTATGTATGTAATAGGTTCAAGAAAGGGGGACAAGCTTAATGGGCAAATTGCCAATACCGTGTTCCAAATAACTTCTGAACCGCCAACTATTGCTGTAAGCATCAATAAAAACAATTTGACCCACCAGTTTATCAAGGAAAGCAAACTCTTTACCGCTTCAGTTCTCCGCCAGGATACACCCCTCTCGTTCATCGGTCACTTCGGTTTCAACTCAGGCAGAGACATAAATAAGCTTGAAGGGATTAGTTATAAGATAGGTGAGACCCAAGCTCCGGTAGTCATTGATAATGCCGTCGCCTATCTGGAGGCTAAGGTAATTCAGGAAGTAGACGTAGGGACCCACACTATTTTTATCGGCGAGCTTGTAGGCGCTGATGTCATTAGCGAAGAAGCCGGCATGACTTACGACTACTATCACCAGGTCAAGCGGGGCAGCACTCCCAGGACGGCTCCCAGCTATATTGAGGAGAAGAAGACGGAAGTTCCCAAAGCGCCAAAGTACAAATGTACCGATTGTGGCTATATCTATGACCTGGAACTGGGAGACCCCGATGGCGGTATTAAACCAGGGACACCATTTGAAGAAATACCTGATGACTGGGTGTGTCCTGTCTGCGGGGCAGACAAGAGTGAATTCGAAAGGATGGAGTAAGATGAAACTAAGAGAGATAAAGCCAGGGATTTACTGGGTAGGTGCCATTGACTGGGACCGGCGGTTATTCGACTCACTGATACCGCTTCCTGATGGCACAAGTTATAACGCATATTTAATCAAGGGTAGTCAGAAGACGGCTCTTATTGATACCGTAGACTCTACTATGCAGGATGTGCTGATAAATCACCTGAACCAAATTGGGATTAAGAGTATAGATTATGTGGTTGCCAATCACGCTGAGCAGGACCATTCTGGTGCTATCCCCCAAGTGCTGGGGGAATACCCTGAGGCGAAAGTGGTATGCACACCAAAGTGTAAGGACATGCTCATCGACCTGCTTATGATTCCAGAGGAGATGTTTATCACAGTCAACGACAAAGAGGCTATTTTACTGGGAGATAGAACCCTGGAGTTTATCCATGCCCCCTGGGTTCACTGGCCGGAGACAATGCTTGCCTATTTGAGGGAAGACAAAATACTGTTCCCCTGTGATTTCTTCGGCTCCCACCTAGCCACAACTGACTTGTATGTCAGCGATAAAGGGCAGGTCTATGAGGCAGCTAAGAGGTATTATGCCGAAATTATGATGCCCTTCCGAACCACTATTCAGAAGAACCTGGAGAAGGTAAAGGACTACGCAATTGACATCATCGCTCCCAGCCACGGTCCGATGTATGACAAACCAGAGTTTATCCTGAAGGCGTATCATGGCTGGGTCTTTGACGAGCCCAAAAACATCGTGGTATTACCCTATATCTCGATGCACGATAGCACCCACAAGATGGTCGAATACCTTGTCGGAGCTTTAGTCTGGAGAGGCGTGACGGTGAAACAGTTTGACCTTGCCGTAACTGACATCGGGAAACTAGCCATGGCGTTGGTAGATGCGGCGACAGTTGTTATCGGGACGCCTACTGTCCTAGCTAGTCCGCATCCGAACGTTGCCTATGCTGCCATCCTGGTAAACGCCCTGAGACCCAAACTGAGATTCGTCTCTATCATCGGTTCCTATGGCTGGGGAGGCAAGACTGTTGAACAACTCGCCGCGATGATTCCCAACCTGAAGGTAGAGATACTGGAGCCGGTGCTTAGTAAGGGATTCCCCAAGAAAGCGGATTTCAGGGCTCTGGATAATCTGGCCAACACTATTGCCGAAAAGCACAAAGAGCATCACTTTGCTTAATAGTGTTTCACGAAAGGGGGTAGAAAACATGACAGAGAACGCTAAAAGGGCAATTACATTTATAGTATTTGCTGTGGGGCGTATGTCACCATATGCTACTATTGGATCCGAAAACTTTGTGCTACTTTATGAACAGGGCGTTCGTTTGGCGTTTGCAAACGATAGCATTCCCCCGTGTACGGTGCCTTCGATGGGGTTTAAATTGGTTATGTTTGATCATGTCCTGAAGAGCGAGCCGCATAAAAAGCTGTTCAACGAAGCAAACCAACAAGTGTTTTCTAACAATTTTAGCTCTTGATCATACCTTAATTCTGGAACTGGATAATGTAATCGTGGGAGAAGTTTCCAAGTCCATCATGATAATAGTCAACTAAATACGCTGGATCAACAAAGAAGTGATCAGCGCCGACCTCCCCATCATCTTTATCGTCCCATCGCCAAGGCGCATGGGCCTTATTCTTACCGAAGTCATCACCTCTGAATGTGCCAAACTCGTAAAATATATCTGGGTCATGCCTTTTTGCCCACAGCTCACCTATATATACCAGGTCATAGCCCACATTCCTATCATTACCATTCTGAGGTTCTTCTGCCTGCCCTGTGTATCTATATACCACACCGTCCTCACCACGGAAACCCTTCTCCTCCCAGCGTAAGTCTCCGTATACCGCGTGTCCTTCTGCTTTAACGTAGATATGGGGATTATGCGTCTCAAACTCAACATCGCCGTCTATATCTTCGTGCCCCTCTCTAACCATGTTTGAGAGTGGACTGTCATAATCCTTGTATGAGTACAGATCCTCGTGAGCTCGGGTGATCATAAGGACAAATTGGCCGTAGTAACCCTCGCCTTTCTGGATCACCAGCAGACAACCTTCCATATCATTTTCATGCTGGTCCAACGGTGCAGTAATATCATCCGACCAATCTCTGGGATGAAAGTCTGCATATCCTATGAACCAGTGTGTCGTCGTTTCAGCAACCCAGTAATAGATATAGGCTTCAAGCTTGAACTGCGGCAAGTTATTCCAATTGTTAAGTGGATTCCAGTCGCCGTCAAAATCAAAGTTGGTTATGTAGTCAGCACGAAAATCGTCTTCATCGGTATCCTGCCACCATATTGGTGCCCAGTACTCGGCGAGTTGACGATGGGTGAGCTCTACGGATTCAGTAATCACAATCTGCTGCGCTGCCGCCTGCATGGGAAAAGACTCCATGATAGGTCCAGAAAACCATATCTGCACCTGTTGCTCAGTTTCCAGTGCCTCAAAGGCTACCTGACGCAGCTCATCGCCATCCTGTTTTAAAATCTGCGTTTCATCCTTTATGGTGACCATGTATTTATCGATAAAATTGTCAGCAGGTGACTCCACGAGAATCTGGCCAAGAGTGTCCCCTCTACCAATTGGATGAACCTCAGTGATAAAGCCCGTGAAATCCGCTTCCGTTTCCAGTGGTTTGGCGGTTGAAGAGCAATCTACAGTCACCGCCATCAATACGATGAGCAACCCCAGTAATCCGAATAGTCTGATGTACTTCATAACGTACCTGCTCGAAATCTCGCATAACAGTACCTACTCTGTCTATTGTACATTTTCCTTGACTTCATCTTTGGGCGGGTTAACCGCTGAGTTTTCCAGAGGAACAACAATCGCCATAACTATATAGGCTATAATACTGACCCCTGTAACAAATATCGACAATACTGCGATTAACCTAACAATAGTAGGATCTATATCCAAGTACTTTGCCAGACCACCACACACCCCCCATATCTTCCGGTCAGTTCGACTACGATAGAGTTTCTTTGCCATGGCATTCTCCTATCAACCTACCTAAATACATCAATTCTTGCTCTCGTCTATTTCTTCTACCTTTTCAATTTCGATAGTGCATTCTTTGACCAGAACGGCAATTGCCACCAGTGCAGCTAACAACGGGGCTGCCAGCACTACTACGGCAGCCGCAGGAGCACCGACACTTAACGGAATGTCTATTACGGTTTTCTCTTCATGTATCAAGCGAACTCTCCTGATATTCCCCTGACGTACAAGCTCCTTAACTTTCTCAACGAGGTTACTTCCAGATACGGTA